>JAAYPI010000205.1 GCA_012519885.1 Bacteroidales bacterium | reverse complement strand
CCATCGATTATTTTATATGCTTGGGTGAGGTATACTCCTCCATTTTGGAAGTAAATAGGATAACCGGAAGTCGGATAAGAAGCGGGATGATGAATCGACAAAATGTTATTTTTAATCGTCATAGGTCCGTAACCCGTTGAAGTATTCGAAATATACATTCCATACATCGAACTAGACGATGTTGAGTTTAAGTAAATTGAATTATGTAATAAATAAGCTTTTGAGTAATAACTGTAAATTCCGTAAGTTTGACCATTAGCCGAACTATGAATTATTTCATTATTAGCTATTAATGATTGCGTTCCGCTACCACTTATGCCATCGAAAGTATAATAATTCAAATAATACCCTAACGATATTCCACAACCGTAATTGGAGGTGATTTGAAGATTAATTCTGTTGCCAACCATCTTATCAACCACATCGTAATATGAATAGTAATTGTAGGGTGCATTGTATACGCTTCCCAATGCTATTCCGTATTGATAAGAGGAACTTGCTGCACGCCCGATAATGGTATTGTATGAAATACTGGGGAAATACATATAATAAGAATAAGAAGATGTTACACTTCTACTAAATCCTCCTCTATACCCCTGGGTCATGATATTGCTGTCGATGGTTATGCTTCCCATATTATTGGTTCCTACGCTTGAACTGCTATATAAACACATGTTTACATATCCACCCTTAATATTGTTGGCAATAAATCTAACATTCTTCAAACATTGACCTGATGATGTGGCATTATAATAAACGGGAATATAACTTGTGCTGGTTGTTGTTACGGAAGAATAGATATTACATCTGTAGAAATCAATGTTTTCGTTCATATTTTGGAAATATACGCCATAAGTTGTTCCACCTGTAGTATCTCCAATCGTAACATTCTCAAATCTTAAATATTTTGCTCCATTTAATACCAAAGCATTACTCGATGTTGCTCCAATTCTAACATCGTTGGCATTGCCTGTCAATGAAGTAAAAGTAACCGTATTGGTAGCGTTTGTGCCGGAATAAACAGTAGAAAACGAATTCAATGTTGTGTAATTTCCGCTTGCCAAACGTAATATAACAGGTCCTGACACTCCACAAGTAGTCAATGCATTCATAGCATCACTAATGGTAGCAAAATCATTGTTTCCTCCTGCTATATCATAGGTTCCATTTAATACTTGCAAACATCCTACGGTAGAATGTGTAGTAGTATCGTTTCCTATATTTTGGTCGGTAGTACCATTAGGATTAAATGTCCATGCTTTGAGATTATAGGTTGTATTAACACTCACCACAAAGCTTCCGATAGTGATAACGGTATCTTGATATTGCGTTAGCGATAAACCGCTTAAATTAACGGCGGTTTGTGTAATTCCATCTACCGAACATTGAACGGAGATGCTTTTTAAAGTATCAGTTCCACAATTCATTAAACGAACATTAATGGCATTGGTGCCTGCCGAAACTTTAGGTCCTATTCCTACAAATTCAGTAATTCCTGCATCTACGTTAAATACAGCCGTATAACATCCTTTGTAAGTTATTCCAATACGAAGTTTCCCATCTATATCGGTACTAACCTCATTCATAACAGGACACATTGACCAATTAGTAGGAATTAGATTAGTAGGAGATGTTCCGAAACCGGGGTCTATCGTCGTTGAATTCACATCTTGACTTTTTGCACTTACCCAAGCAGCTAAAGACGTATATGAATTACCATAATAAGCCGTACCACTCGGTTTATAATAGTTATTATAATCAATGGTACAAT
>JAAYPI010000111.1 GCA_012519885.1 Bacteroidales bacterium | reverse complement strand
TATTTATGCTAATTTGTCGTGCAAAGACTATCTTTTACTTTCGAATTTACTTTACTATTTTTTGTTGTTTAATGCATTCTTCGATAGAAGCCAACATATCACTAAGTCGTTCGACCTTACTTTTTGTAATAGCCACTCTACCAGAACGAATAAATTGTAATACTCCGATAGAATTTTGTAGCTCTTCAAACAAATGTTGTGTTTCTTCGTACATCCCTGTTTTTTCAAACACAATACAGGTTGGGGTGATTTCTAAGATGCGAATATTGTGCTTACGAATAAGCTGTTCGATACCTCCTAATTCCAACACTTTGTCAGTAGCTACTTTGTATAATGCAATTTCTTGTACAACTAACTCATCATCAGTGTTGTAATAAGCTTTAATTACATCAATACGTTTATCAATTTGAGTTACTACTTTTCGAACAATATCTAAGGTGGTTTCAACAGTTATGGTAAATTTGTGTATTCCTTTGAGAGCAGAAGGAGAAACAGAAAGAGTTTCAATATTCAGCTGTCTACGAGTAAATACAATGGTAATTTGATTTAAAATACCCGGCATATTTTCTGAAAATACCGTGATTGTATAAAGTTTTTTTTCCATAAGTTATTCTCCTAATAAAATGTTTGTAACGGCTGCTCCTGCAGGAATCATTGGGTAAACCATGTTGTTTTTTTCTACATTTACTACCAACAAATACGGTTTATCGTCTGCTAACATTTCTTTGATTGCCATATCTAATTCATGTCGTTCTGACACTTCTTTTCCATTAATATTGTATGCTTTGGCTATCGTTATAAAGTCTGGATTTTCCATTGGTGTTGATGAATAGCGTTCTTGGTGAAAAAGTTCTTGCCATTGTCGTACCATTCCTAAAAAGTGATTGTTTAAAATAATCATTTTTACGCCAATTTTTTCTTGCATAATAGTTCCTAACTCTTGTATTGTCATTTGGAAACCTCCATCGCCACAGAATAAACATACGGTACGATTAGGGGCTCCTATTTTTGCACCAATTGCTGCGGGGATACCGAAGCCCATTGTTCCTAATCCTCCTGAGGTAACATTGCTCCGTTTTTGTGTAAAACGGAAGTAACGATGTGCCATCATTTGGTTTTGACCTACGTCACTTACTAAAATAGCACTATGGTTGGTAGCTTTAGATACTTTTAAAACAACCTCACCCATTTTGATAGCACCCTCGGTAGATTCTGTTTCTTTTTGAATGACAAAATCGTACTCCTTTTGTTCATGTTCCTTAAAAGATGCTATCCATTCTGTATGAGAATTTTTCTCAAGATATTGTGTTACAGCAGGAAGTGTTGTTTTTACATCTCCTAAAACGGCTACTTCTGTTTGTACGTTTTTGTTAATTTCAGCAGGATCAATATCAAAGTGAATAACTTTAGCCTGTTTAGCATATTCATTTAAATTCCCTGTTACACGGTCGTCAAAACGCATACCGATAGCAATTAATACATCACATTCGTTGGTTTTAAGGTTTGGTCCGATGTTTCCGTGCATTCCCAGCATACCTTTGTTTAAAGGATGGTCGGTTGGCATTGCTGATTCTCCCAATAATGTCCATGCCGCAGGAATGTTTGCTTTTTCTATAAATGCTAGTAATTCATCTTCAGCATTTCCAAGCGTAACACCTTGACCAACTAAAGCAAAAGGTTTTTTTGCTTCATTAATTAATTTTGCAGCTTGTTTGGCTACCGTATCATCAAGTTTACATGTAGGTATATAACTACGAATAAATGTACATTTTTGTGGAATAAAATCTACGTTTTCCAATTGTGCATTTTTAGCAATATCCAATACAACAGGTCCTGGTCGTCCACTTTGTGCAATATAAAATGCTCGTGCTACTGCCCATGCTATTTCATCTGCTTTGCGTATTTGATAACTCCATTTAGTGATGGGTTGGGTAATACTTACTACATCTATTTCTTGAAAAGCATCTGTTCCTAATAAAGCGGCACTTACTTGTCCTGTAATTACAACTAAAGGAGTACTATCTAGCATAGCATCACTAATGCCTGTTACTGCATTGGTGGCAGCTGGACCAGATGTTACAATACATACCCCAACTTTACCCGATACGCGGGCATAACCTTGTGCTGCATGTGTGGCTCCTTGTTCGTGGCGAGTTAAGATATAACGTAGCTTATCGTAATAATCGTACATAGCGTCAAATACTGGAATAATGGCACCTCCAGGGTAGCCAAAGATAGTATCAACACCTTCGTTTAAAAGGGATTCCAATAAGGCGTATGAACCTTGCATTGTTTTTTTTTCCATATTATATAGTTTATATAAAATCAATAAAATTGAAATAGTATAATTGTAAACAAAAAGAATAAAAGAGTATCTTAGTAAAGATTACTCAACGACTCGTACAGCCCCCTTATCAGCAGATGTTACCATGCTTGCATAGGCTTTTAGTGCTGTAGAAATTTTTCTGTCACGGATAGGTTTCCAAGCTTCTTTACCTTTACCTTCTTCTTCTTTTCGTCTATTTTCTAGTTCATTATCTGAAATACGTACATTGATACTTCTATTTGGAATATCTATATCAATAATATCGCCGTCTTTTACTAAACCAATAGCACCACCAGCTGCAGCTTCAGGCGAAATATGTCCAATAGATAAACCAGAAGTTCCTCCCGAGAAACGTCCATCTGTAATCAGCGCACATTCTTTGCCTAAGTGTTTAGCCTTGATATAGGAGGTAGGGTATAGCATTTCTTGCATTCCTGGACCTCCTTTGGGTCCTTCGTGTGTAATAACTACAACATCACCTGCTTTTACATCTCCTTTTAAAATAGCATAACATGCATCGTCTTGCGACTGATATACTTTGGCAGTGCCTGAAAATTTCCAAATACTTTCATCTACTCCTGCTGTTTTAATTACACAGCCGTCAATAGCAATGTTTCCTTTCAGAATAGCTAGTCCACCATCTTTTGTATAGGCTTTATCTACACTTCTGATACATCCATTTTCACGATCAGTATCTAAAGCTGGATAGTATGTTTCTTGCGAACCCATAACCAAATTAAAACGGTGAGCAGGTGCACTTTTATATTTCTTAATGGCTAATTCGCTTGCACTTTGGCTTGTTATATCATACCTGTCAATAGCTTCTTGCAATGTTAAACCATCTACTCTTTTAACGCTCGTATTAATTAAGTTCCCTTTTGCCAACTCTGCCAAAATACCTAAAATACCGCCAGCACGGTTAACATCTTGAATGTGGTATTTTTGTGAATTAGGAGCAACTTTACACAAGCAGGGTGTTTTACGAGATAAGGCATCAATATCATCCATATTGAAAGAAACATTCCCTTCGTATGCAATGGCTAAAGTATGTAAAATAGTGTTTGTAGATCCACCCATAGCTATATCCAGTACCATTGCATTTAAAAAAGCATCTCGTGTAGCTATAGAACGTGGTAAAACACTATCGTCTCCATTTGCGTAATATTTATACGTATTATCAACAATCATTTTAGCTGCCTCAATGAATAATTGTTTTCGATTAGCATGTGTGGCAACAATAGTTCCATTACCTGGTAATGCTAAACCAATAGCTTCGTTTAAACAATTCATAGAGTTTGCAGTAAACATTCCTGAACATGACCCACAGGTAGGGCAGGCTGCCCGTTCAATTCGATCAACTTCCTCGTCAGATACACTTGGATCTGCCGATTGTATCATGGCATCAATCAAATCTAAATGCTTGTTGTCAAGTTCTCCAGCTTCCATTGGACCCCCAGAAACAAAAATTGTAGGAATATTTAATCGCATTGCAGCCATTAACATACCTGGAGTAATTTTGTCGCAATTGCTTATACATACCATCGCATCTGCTTTGTGTGCATTTACCATGTATTCAACGCTATCAGCTATTAAATCACGACTTGGAAGCGAATATAACATACCATCATGTCCCATAGCAATACCATCATCAATGGCTATGGTATTAAATTCAGCTGCAAAACAGCCTAATTTTTCAATTTCTTGTTTTACCAACTGACCTATTTGGTGTAAATGAACATGACCTGGTACAAATTGAGTAAACGAATTGACAACTGCAATAATGGGTTTCCCAATTTGATTTTCTTGCATACCGTTGGCACGCCACAATGCTCTGGCTCCTGCCATTCTTCTGCCTTGTGTGCTTGTAGCACTTCTTAGTTGTTGTTTCATTACAATGTTTGTTATTTACCTAAAATATATAAAAATAAAAAAAGCCCTACCACACAGGTGAGAAGGCTTATCACATATAGAAAAATACACACATAACCATCTCACCTTATGGAACTGACCACGAGGATAATAATGCTTAAAATGACGGTTAGACGTGTTTTCATTGTTTAAATGAATAATTTAGTTGCAAAGATAGGTATTTATTTTTAAAATAAAAGTGATTTGCCTTAAAAAATGTACAATCCTGAAAAAATTACATTTTTTTTATATTTCAAGGGCTGATTTTGAAAAAAAAACGTATTTTTGCCTGAATTTTTTAATAAAACAATAATGGAAGATAAATTAGTTTTAGAAGTAAGAGCGAAAGCTCAACGATGGCTTGATGGAAATTATGACGAAGAGACCAAAAAACAAGTAAAAGCTATGCTTGATAATAATGATACTACCGATTTAATAGAATCATTTTATAAAGACTTAGAATTTGGCACAGGTGGTTTGCGTGGCATTATGGGTGTTGGCACTAATCGTATGAATATATATACAATGGGTGCAGCAACACAAGGTTTAGCTAATTATTTGATTAAAGAGTTTGGTAAAAATTCATCTATTAAGGTTGTGTTAGGGCATGATTGTCGGAATAATAGTCGCTTGTTTGCCGAAACAGCTGCTAATATTTTTTCAGCAAATGGAATAAAAGTGTATTTGTTCGAGGATTTACGACCTACACCAGAAGTATCGTTTGCTATTAGACATTTAGGTTGCCAAAGTGGTGTAATGCTTACCGCAAGTCATAATCCTAAAGAATATAATGGATACAAAGCGTATTGGAATGATGGAGCACAAGTGTTGGCACCACATGATACAAACATTATTCGCGAGGTAAATGCCATTAAATCAGTAGATGATATTAAATTTAAAGGCAATCCTGCTTTGATTGAAATAATTGGAAAAGAGATTGATGATATTTATCTTAATAAAATTAATACGATTTCTTTATCTCCTGATTCCATAAAAAGAAACAGTGATATGAAAATTGTATATACACCTATTCACGGAACAACTGTACGTTTAGTGCCTGCAGCTCTTAAAGCTTATGGTTTTACTAACATTATTAATGTGCCCGAACAAGATGTGGTGAGTGGCGATTTTCCAACCGTATATTCACCAAATCCAGAAGAACCAGCAGCACTTAAAATGGCAGTAGAAAAAGGAGAAGAAGTCGATGCAGATTTAGTAATGGCATCCGATCCTGATGGCGATAGATTGGGTATAGCTGTAAAAGATAATACAGGAAAATTCGTATTAGTAAATGGTAATCAAACAGCTTTATTATTTACGTATTATATTATTCGTAGATGGAAAGAATTGGGTAAATTAAACGGCAAACAATATGTAGTAAAAACTATTGTTACTACAGAATTAATTGTAGATATTGCTAAAAAATTCAAATTACATTACTTTGATTGTTACACAGGTTTTAAATGGATAGCAGCCATCATTCGTGAAAATGAAGGAAAGCTACAATATATTGGTGGAGGAGAAGAAAGTTATGGGTATTTGGCTCAAGATTTTGTGAGAGACAAAGATGCTGTATCTGCTTGTACCTTGATGGCAGAAATTGCAGCATGGGCTAAAGATAATGGTAAATCCTTGTTTGAACTTATTCAAGATATTTATTTAGAATTTGGTTTCTCCAAAGAAAAAGGAATTTCTATTGTTAAGAAAGGAAAAAGTGGTGCAGAAGAAATCAAAAAAATTATGTCTAATTTGCGTAGCAAACCACCAAAAGAAATTGCTGGTTCACAAGTAATTGTCATAAAAGATTATGATACCTTGCGTTTAATAGATGTATCTGCTGGTACTACTAATGCGATGGAAATGCCAGAAACCTCCAATGTGCTTCAATTTTTTACAGCAGATGGTACTAAAATTTCTGTGCGTCCATCTGGTACAGAGCCTAAAATTAAATTTTATATAGAAGTACGTGGAGAATTAAAAAATAGAAAAGATTATGAAAAGGCAAATCAAGTGGCTGATGAAAAAATAAAAGCCGTGATGGCGTCTTTAAAGTTAGATTAATTTTATTTTTATGGTAATATTGAAATACTGATTGAAAATTTTTTTTCAGTCAGTATTTTTTTTGTATAAAATGAAAAGAGATGTATATTTGTGCTATTCAAGCAATTGAATGATACCAGTAACTCATTTAAATTAAATCATTATGAAAAAAACACTACTTGTCATTTTTATTACTTTGTTTTCATGTTTGTATCTTTTTTCTCAAAATGAAGTAATTACGGAGGAACCGCCATCTTTACGTCCTTTGTTGGTTGATACGACAGATTGTTGTGTAGATTGTGCAATGGAAATGCAGTTTCAGTCTATTGAAAAGGCATTAGCAAATAAAGAGAATGTACATTGTTTAGTTTTATCTTTTTCTTCGCCCAAATATACTGCTATACCCAAGGAGGTTGCTCAATTTCAGCACCTTACTTGTTTAGATATCAGTTTTAATAGGGTAGCGGTTATTCCAGAGGAGATATTGCAATGCCAACAATTGTATTGTTTAGATTTATCAGGAAATCATTATTTGCAAGATTTACCTAAGTTTTTAAAACAATTACCTAATCTGAAAGTTATACGTCTATTAGATATGACTTTGTGGAGTAGTGCTAAAAAACAACAGCTAAAAAAAGATTTTGAAGGTATTTACCTAGAATTTGAGTAAACCCCGATTTCACATACAATGAGAGTATCTGAATAGTCTCATTGTATGTTGTAAAAAGAAGAGGTAATTATGTTTTACTCTTCTTTTTCGTTACTCATGGGTAAAAAACTAATTTGATGTATATTGTTTAAGTCTGAATAATCGTATTGGTAAATGCCGTCTGAGGCTATCATCATTAAGGTATTTTCAAAAGGGATAACATCATATCCATCAATATTGGTGTAATGGGCTAATTTATTAGCCATAATTGTTTGAGGATTATCAGCTTTGTACATTTTCAATCCATCATCACAGATAAACAATGTACCATTATCGATTCCTAATCCTTTGGGTTTGGTCATCGTATAAGATACTACTTGTTTTGGGTTTTCTACATCTTTTACATCAATTGCAATTAATTCATTATTATTTTGACCACACAAATTACCAGAGTGAATAGTTACATAAGCAATATCATTTTCAACTACTACAGGGTCGCAACCCAAAACATGTTGTATTGATGATTTGAATAATGGCTGAGTGGGGTTTTCTACAGAATAAATTAATAAGCCTGTTGGGGTTCCCATAAACATATTATTTTTAGAATAGAATATTGTTTCTACATTCCACCCAATGTATAGATTGTCAACTGCTTTTACAGGTGTTGTGCCACTTACATTGATGATGCTCATGTTGTTGTTAATAACAGCATATAGGTAATCATCGTGTAAACTAAATCTGGACATAGATCCGTTTATCCCGTTTGTATTTTTTTCGGACATAACAGGAACTGGGTCTGTTTCTATCCACCAGGGAAATCCTGAAAAAATAGAGTTTGAACGAGTTTCAGTTCGCGAAGTTATTGTCCAACCAACTATAATCTTATCATCGGGTTTATTCCATACCATTGAGCCATCTATCCCAAGGTTGACATCTTCTAATGGTGGAAACGCTTCTTCAAATGCATTTTCTAACCGACCCTCATACACAGGTATGGATGGATTTGTTATATTAAACCAAACTAAATCAATGTATGAATCGGCGTATAAGATATCATTTTTAATTGCAATATCTGCATTGCCCAGTAGTTCAATATAACCTACTATGTATGGATTATTGGGATTTGTATTGTTTATTATATGTATACCTTTTTGAGGCTCTGATACAAATAAAAACCCTTTGTAGTAACTGATTTTACCATATGAAGTAATAGGGTGAGTATCTTGTGTGATGGCAACAGAATTACGAAATTCGTTGATATCCATATAGATGGGTTCGTTTACTAAATAGGTATATGTTTTTTCAGAGCTTGGAACACACGCGTAAAGCATAAATACCAATAAGAATATGCTTGTATACTTTGACTTCATAGTATCCTATTTAAAATGAGTAATTATGCACAAATATATATATATCAGAAAAACGCAAAACAGATATTTTACTGTGTTAATTTTTTTCAACTAATTTATAATGACGCATCCTCGGTTTTTGAAGAGTCTTCTACTAACGCTAATAATTCAGTCAATTCAGTGTTGGTAAAGTGTCGAAGATGTCCTTTTTTAAGGTTTCCAAGAGATATATTCATAATACGAATTCGTTTCAATGTACTTACCCCATAATCAAGATATTCGCACATACGACGTATTTGTCTGTTAAGTCCTTGTGTTAGAATAATTGAAAATGTGTGTTCATTCATTTTCTTAACAGTACATGGTTTAGTAATTGTATCAAGTATGGGCACTCCTGTACTCATTTTTTGCAAAAAATCGTTTGTGATGGGTTTATTTACTCTCACAATATATTCTTTTTTGTGGTTATTTTTTGAACGTAATATTTTGTTGACAATATCACCATCGTTAGTTAAAAAAATTAAACCTTCGCTCGCTTTGTCAAGTCTGCCAATTGGGAAAATGCGTTCTGGATAGTTGATAAAACTAATAATATTATCCTTGACGGTTATATCGGTAGTGCATGTAATCCCTGGAGGTTTGTGAAAAGCAATGTAAATTGATGTTACATCTTTGATGATTTTTTTCCATCAATCAAAATACTATCGTGTGGAGTTACTTGCATACCAACGTTGCCGATTATTCCGTTTACTTGAACACGATTTTCTGCAATTAGTCTATCTGCTTCTCTACGCGAACAAAAGCCTGTTTCGGATATTGCTTTATTTAGTCGTTTGCTATTGTCCATGCCATGAAATTATTCGTTCATGTGTATATCTCTAAATCCTAAGAAATAAAGAATGCCATCAAGTCCAATAGTTGAGATAGCTTGTTGGGCATTTTCTTTTACTTTAGGTTTTGCATGAAAAGCAATGCCTAATCCGGCTAAATTCAGCATAGGTAAATCGTTTGCCCCATCGCCCACGGCTATTACTTGTTCGAGTTCGATTTTTTCAAATTGAGCAATGAGACGCAATAATTCTGCTTTTCGTTTTCCATCCACAATTTCTCCAAGATGTTTTCCTGTCAGTTTACCATTTACAATCTCTAATTCATTGGCATATACATAATCTACATCAAACTGTTTTTTTAATGCATTCCCAAAATATGTAAAACCTCCAGATAAAATAGCAATTTTAAAACCATATTTTTTTAAAATAGTCATCAGACGTTTTGCTCCATCCATAATTGGCAAATTTTGAGCTATTTCTTCCATTACACTTTCATCTAACCCTTTGAGTAAAGCTACTCGTTTGATAAAACTTTCGTTAAAATCAATTTCTCCTCTCATTGCCGCTTCTTTGATAGCACGTACTTTTTTTCCTACACCCGCTTTTTCGGCAAGTTCATCAATTACTTCTGTTTGAATAAGTGTAGAGTCCATATCGAAACAAATAAGCCTACGATTTCGTCTGTACATGTCATCTTTTTGAAAAGAAATATCAATTCCTAATTCAGATGCATAGCTCATAAATTGAGATGATAGTTGGTCTTTATTTTTTAAATCACCGCGTACGGATAATTCAATACACGAACGCACATTATCATTTAGGTTTTCTAGCGAAGGTCGTCCCGTTAATCTTTTTATCGAGTCAATATTCAGTTCTTGTTCTGAAATAGCTTTTGTAACGATAGATAGTTGTTCTGCAGTAATCAGTTTACCCAATAATGTAACAATGTATCTTCCAGAGCCTTGACGATTCACCCATTCGTTATATTGAGGTATACTAATTGGTGTAAAACGAACATTTAGATTGAGTTCAGAACACTTAAATAATACTTCTTTCAGAATATTGGCAGCGTCAAAACTATTGCTCGTTTTAAATAGTATACCTAAGGATAAGGTATGATGTATATCAGCTTGGCCAATATCTAAGATAGTAGCATTGTATTTGCCTAAAATCCCCGCTACAGCAGAGGTAACACCAGGCTGATCGTCGCCTGAAATGTTTATTAAAATAATTTCACTGTTTCCCATACGATTTCTATTGATAGAATTTCTTCTGCAAAAGTATACATATCATTTCATTTGTAAAATATTCTGAATATAAATAATACCGAATAAGTAATTTCAACTAAAATTAATGTGTTTTTGAACGCTCTTCGGATGTGTATTGTAGTAATTCTGTAAAAAAGAGCTGAAATTGCCTATGTAAGATATCTTTATTTTCTATTAATACATGAATGCTTTTATCAGCATTAATTGCTTTTATTTTATAGGTAGACATAATTTGAAGTGAGCTATGTAAACCTTTGATAGATTTGTATTGATATAATCGGTTTGTAATCATAAAATGATATATGAACTTTTTAATAGGTGTAGGTAAAATGGAGTAGTGTTGAATAAGATTTCCATAGAATTGCCATGAAAATATCCATAAATTTTTATTTGGAGAATAGCTTCGAAAAGAGTTTGCTAAAAAATAATCAAAATACATATCCAACAGAATGGGTGAATAACGACCAAAACTTGGGTTTAACATAGTATATAATTCCAGTACTATTGGATGATTGTCTGTAAAAGTATCTATTTTACGATGTAAGCTAATACCTTCTTGAATATCCGCAGGATAGGAATAAAGTTGGTTTCCTTTCACAAAATCAGCAATAAAATTGCCTATTTGAAGAGATTGGTTGTTTCCAGACAAAAAAATATGGGCTAAATAGTTCATGTCTTTTATTTTTGATAGTATATAGTATGTGTATGAACAACAAAATTACGCAAATAATCCTAACATAACATCTACTGTTAGGATTATCGTTATTTTTTGATGAATTAATAACTTAATTTATAAATATATGTTTACTTTTGTAAATAGAGTATCATTTGTAGTGTTTATTAGATAATTTACAAACAATTCGTTGCTGATATGGATATCCAATTTTTTTTAGGTCTGGTTCATAATATTGCCGTCATGTTGTTATTTGCGTGGGGTTATGATAGATTATGGGTTAGATTTCAGTTACATACGAGTGTATTGGCAAGAGTTTTGGCGGGTTTAATAATTGGAGGAATTTGTATTATATTAATGAATGTTCCGTCTGTTGTGTATGATGGTGTTTTTTTTGACATGCGATCTGTATTTCTTAGTACAATTGGGTTGTTTATAGGAGGCATTCCAACTTTATTAGGAATGATTGTAGCTTCTGTATATCGTTTACATATGGGTGGAGATGGGGTATATATGGGAATTGCTTCTGTTTTGTCTTCTGGAACAATCGGTTTATTGTGTCGCTATTTTTCTAAAATTCCTGTTTTTCAATTGAAATGGTATCATTTTTTGCAATTAGGGATTGTTGTACAAGTAATTATGTGTATATGGGTTATTTTTTTGCCAGAGCATACAAGAATGGATATGTTTGCGTCATTGTCTGTACCAATTTTAACTATCTATCCTATTGCGAATGTTTTACTGGCATATTTATTTGTAACCTTATATAAAACCTATAATATAACATCAAGACTGAAAGAAGAACAAACCCGTTTAGCTGGTATTATTGAGGCGACAAATGTAGGTACATATGAATGGAATGTACAAACAGGTATTGTAACCATCAATGAACGATGGGCGAGTATGATTGGATATACGCTTGATGAACTTTTTTCAGTAAAGATTGATTTATGGGATAAATTGGTGCATCCAGATGATTTATCAAAAAGTTATTCACTAATCCAGCAACATTTTGTGGGAGAGTACCCTATTACCAATGTGAGGTATTATCAATGATATTCTTGATTTTTCTAAAATAGAAGCAGGAATGTTGCAATTGGAAATTACAAAAACAGATATAAATGAATTAATTGGCAATGCCATAGATCTTATTAAACATGAAGGAGAAAAGAAACAAGTAGAGATTCTGTTGGATATAGATGCTACTATTCCTCGTTATGCTTATGTGGATGGATTGAGATTAAAGCAAATATTAGTAAATCTGTTAAGTAATGCCGTTAAGTTTACAGAAAAAGGAGAAATAGAATTAAAGGTTATATTTCAAAAAATCGATAGTAAATTAGGCAAATTTTTATTTAGTGTAAGGGATACTGGTATTGGTATTGCCGATTCGCAAAAAGATAAATTATTTAAGGCTTTTAGTCAGGCAGACAGTTCAACTACTCGTAAATTTGGTGGAACTGGATTAGGTCTTATTATATCAGAAAAACTAGCTCGTAAGATGGGAACTACGATTAGGTTTGAAAGTTATGAAGGCAAAGGTACAACGTTTATGTTTGATATAGTATCACAAGTGGAAATTGAACCGTCAGTAAATAAGTATACTCATATCAAAGTAAAAAGAAGTATGATAATTGATGATAATCATACAAATTGTTTTATTTTAGAAAAAATGTTGGAACAATGGGGAATTCAAACATTAATTTGTCATGATGCTTCTTCTGCTCTTTCGATTTTAGAAAAAGAAAAAGATACAATTGACTTAATTATTTGTGATTATCAGATGCCCTCAATTAATGGGATAGAAACTATTCAAATGATTAGAGATAAGTTGCATTTTCCAGCCAAGAGATATCCTGTAATTTTACTTTATAGTTCTGTAGATGCATTTACTTTATACAATCGGGAGAATGTAAGTGTTGATATGTACTTAGTTAAGCCCGTAAAAGCCGATGAATTATTCCATCTCATTAAAGATATAGAAAGCGGTAAAATAGCGTCAAAATCAGAGTCAAGCATTGTACAAGAAAATCAACCACAAGCAACATTATCCGAAAATAAAAAAATAATATTGATAGCCGAAGATAATGAGTTTAATATGTTGTTAGCCAAAGCATTGGTTGCAGATATATTACCAGAAGCTGTAATAATTGAGGCTATTAATGGTAAAAATGCAGTGGAAAGATATGTAGAATATTCACCAGATATTATTTTAATGGATGTTCAAATGCCTATAATGGGAGGAATTGAAGCCACAATAGAGATTAGAAAGTTAGATATGAAGTTGGGGAAACATACGCCTATCATAGCTCTTACAGCTAATTCAATAACAGAAGAACGCGAAAAATGTTTGAACGTTGGTATGGACGAATTTTTATCTAAACCAATTGCTACACACAAATTAGCAGAATTTCTAAATTATTTTTTAAGTTGACATACATTGGTTTGAGTTATTATCATTTAGGAAAATTATGGAACATAAAGCCATTAAGGGGCACATCGCATTATTTGCAGCAAATATTTTATTTGGATTAAATAACCCAATTTCTCGTTCGTTAATTCCAGAAACAATAAGTCCGTATTTTCTTACTTTTTGCCGATTAGTTGGAGGGATGCTTTTGTTTTGGTTCTTTTCTTTGTTTTTACCTAAAGAAAAAGTGCCAATTAAAGATGTAATTTTACTCTTTTTTGCCGCCATATTTGCGTTATCAGCCAATCAATTGCCTTTTATAGTGGGTTTATCAATGACATCGTCTATTGATGCAGCCATAGTAATAACCTTGCTACCAGTAATGAGTATGGTGTTTGCCTTTTTTATTCTAAGGGAACCCATAAGCTCAAAAAAAGTAGTAGGTGTTTGTATTGGTGCACTAGGAGCAGTAGTGTTAATTTATAGTTCTTATCACATTGCTACTGGTACGCGCAATATGTGGGGTAATAGTATTGTATTTAGTGCTGTTATTGCATTTTCATTATACTTAACGCTGTTTAAAGACCTGATTTCTCGTTATTCTCCAGTTACAGTAATGAAATGGATGTTTTTATTTGCAAGCATTCAATGTTATCCTTTTTTTCATGCAGAGCTTATGCAAGTGTCTATCCAAAGTTTTGATATGTATACTTTTATTCGCATTGCTTATGTAGTAATTATTGCTACTTTCATTACCTATATTTTGTTGGCTATAGGTCAAAAAGTATTGCGTCCTACTACTTTAAGTATGTACAACTACCTACAACCCATAGTGGCATCGTTGGCGGCAGTTGCTATGGGTATTGATAGTTTAGGAATACATCAATTAATCGCTGCTTTGTGTGTGTTTATAGGAGTATATCTAGTTACACAAAGTAAATCAAGGGTGCAAATTGAGGCACAGGAGAACAATCACCAAGACAAATAACTGATTATTTCTTCAAAAATTTGCCAGAAAAACTATTTTCTCCATCTACTAATTGATATAGGTAAACACCTTGTGATAAACAATTGATATTCAAAGGAAAATCTTTTGTATTGATAGATTGAATTAGTTCTCCATTCATATTCCATATGTAAATAGTAGCACTATCAGATACGTTGTGGTTAAGTGCTAATGTTTTTGTAGTATTGTTTATGTACAAAACGGTGTTAGTAATTGAACTAACAAAAGGAATGTTTGTATGGAGTATGGTATAAAAATAAAGAGCATCATTTGTATTTGCTACCCAATTTCCCTCTGCATAATCAAAACCTCTTTTTTCAGAAATCATATATTTATATTCAGTAGGGTAATCTGAAGGAGACAAAATAATACTTGATGGGTATGATGTATTGTAGAGAAATTCAGTTTTCCAGCTATACTCCCATCCTAAAGTACTAGTATTCCAAGTAGCATTTTCTTCCTTATTGATATTGCCAAAATCATCATACGTCCATTCTGTTTTAAAACTCACACCACTTCCTAGGCTTTCAATTTCTTTGTATGATTCCCGTATTAACTCGTTTTTGGTGTTGTACGCATACGTTGTTTCAGCCGATTTCTCCCAACTATCTCCATTCCAATAATATTTAGTTGATTTTTCTACTAAATCTGTTTCCGTATTGTAGCTATTTTCATTTTTGTCAAAAGGTATCCATTTTGAAGTGCTGGTATCGTAATTAGAGCGGATAGTTGATATCACTTTATTATCCGAGGTATACGATTTTTCTGTTTTACTAGATAATCTCCAACCAGTGCCTTGGCTGTTAGGAAGGGAAAAAATTTCTGATAATTCATTTCCAGTATTGTCGTAAGTATATTCTTTTTTGAAATTAGTGTTCCACTTGTTCGATTCCCAAAGGTATTCTGATTCCGATAAAATTTGATTGTTTGCATTGTAGGAAAATTCTTGTTTTGAGCTATTTATCCATTGATTGTTAGACCAAACAGAAGCTATAGATTGAAAAATAGTACCAGCTTCAGTATAGCTATAACTTCTTTTCGATTGAATTTGATAGTTCTGCGAACTAAGATTCCATGTCGAATAAAATGAGAGTACTAATCTATTTGTATTGTCGTATTCATAGCTTGTTTTAGTTGGATAATCCCATTTGTTTTGATGTTCCACCCATCCTTGTAGTAGCATGTATTCTATTCTGCCATCAGTGTCATATACATACGTGGTTTTTTGTGATTTAACATAAATCACACTATCCAATTTTGCTTGAAAAGACGCTGCTTGTGCAGATAAGTTTTGCAATAAGCCAAGAATAAGTATAAAAACGAAGTATTTATGCATAAAACAATTTTTTTAAACGATAATTAAGGAGCTAAACGTTCAATAGTCCAATCAGATTCATTTAACTTGTATACAAAACGATCATGTAAACGATTAGGTCTGCCTTGCCAAAATTCAAAACGAGATGGCTTAATACTATATCCACCCCAATGAGGTGGTCGAGGAATATCGTGTTTAAATTTATCTTTAAAATATAAAAATTGTTCTTCTAAAAATGTAGAAGAAGGAATCGGTTTACTTTGTGCTGATGCCCATGTACCCAATTTATGCTCTATTGGACGAGATAAGAAATAAGCATCTGATTCAATTTCTGCAATTTTTTCCACAATTCCTTCTATACGTACTTGACGTTCAAGGTGTTGCCAGAAAAATAAAATAGAAACAGCATGATTGCTTTTCATTTGAATAGCTTTGTCGCTTTCATAATTAGAAAAAAACACAAATCCTGACTCTGAAAAGTCTTTCAAAAGCACCATACGTGAATGAGGAAAACCTTGTGCATCAACAGTAGATAAAACCATGGCAGAAGGTTCTAATTCAGCACTGTTAATAGCTTCTTTCATCCAAATTGAAAACTGTTCCAAAGGATTATCTTTTAATTGATTTTCATTTATATACGAAAATTCATAATTTTTGCGTAAGTCCTGTAGGTTATCCATATATGAGTGTTTTTTAGTTACTTCTATCTTCAAAGGTTTCTGTTTTCTTAATTTTTCTTCTACGAATAATTAAGAAAACTATAATAACGAATATAATTACAGCTGATAATGCCTGTAACCCTAATACTACATACATCATATTATTTTAGTTTAACAGCCGTTCCATAAGCTAGTATCTCTGATGCTCCCTGCATTACCATGGATGTGGTAATAAGAATACCAACAATTGCATCGGCTCCCATTTTTTTTGCATCATCTATCATGCGTTGCATAGCTTGTTCTCGTGATTGTGCTTGAAGCTTTGTATACTCTTCAATTTCACCACCAACTATATTTTTTAAACTTGCCATAATATCGTTACCAATGTTTCGTGTACGAACAGTACTACCTCTAGCTACACCTAAAATACTCTCTATTTCACGGTTTGGAATTGTGTGTGTTGTTGTTAAAATCATAGCTTTCAAATTATATTAATTGAGTTATTTCCGATAGTTTCTTCTTTCGCTTCTTCTTTTGTTATTTCAGATGTTTCTGTTAATGTTTCTTTGTTGATGACAAATCGTTTATAATAGGAAATTAATAACGTTGTCATAGGTAATGCTAAAATCATACCTACAATGCCAAGCAATGCACCCCAAATAGAAAGAGAAAGTAAAATAATGGCAGGGTTTAAACCTGTTACTTTGCCCATTATTTTAGGAACCAATACAAGATCTTGAAAACTTTGCACTAGAATAAAAACAATCAGTAACCCTAAAAAACAGGAACCAAAAGGTTGATTCGTTTCAATTGATTGTAAAAAAACTAGTAACATAGCAGGTGCTACTGCAAGTATTTGCAGATAGGGTACTAAATTTAAAATTCCTACAAATATACCAAAAACAATAGCCAAAGGCAAACCAATAATGCTAAAACCTATTGTGAAAAGAATGCCAACTATGAAGGCTATTAAAAATTGACCTCGAAAATAATGATTCATTCCTTTTTCAATGTCTGCAATTATTTCAGCAGTAATATGACGATATTTTACAGGTATGATTTGAATCCACTGTGTTGTAATTTTATCATAATCTTTTAAGATAAAAATAATGTACAATAAAATGATAAATATTACTGAAAATCCTAGTATAAAACTAAAAGAGTTATTAATAAATAGCCATAGTTTTGGAGTAGAATTTTTAAGTACAGACATCAAACTCTCGTTTTCTAATACAGATTTTATATTAAGCTGACTTAAAAATATGCGAATTTCTTTTTGCCACGTTTCAGGCAATACCGTATCCATATTTATACCTTGAACGTATAATGATATAGTTTGAGAAATGTGTTGAATTTCAGTACTTGCCAATGGAGTGATAAACCATAAAAGACCTACAATAGTGCCAAAAAAAAGTATCAGAGTACTGATGACAGCCAAAAGTCTGTATTTCAATTTGAGAGTGTATTGAAAAAAATGAACAACAGGTTGTAGTAAATATGCAATAAGTAAGGCAATTAAAAAGGGAAGCAGTACTGTACTTAGTTTTTTTATTAGTAGAAATAAGGCAAACAAAACTACCAACGTTATAATAATGCGGATAACGCGGTCGAATGTGTATGGTTTTTCCACAGGTGTATTCATTTTCAGAATGTTTTTACTATCGTTATATTTCAATTACAAACATACAAATAAAATGGAATAAAAGTTTAATAAAAATAGCAAAAATTAACTATATATTTATACAAGTGATTGTAAGCGTAGCGTAACAGCATTTTTATGTGCTGTTAACAATTCATTTTCAGCCATTACTTCAATAGTGCTTCCTATGGCTTGTATGCCTTCTTTTGTTAATTCTTGATACGTAATTTTTTTCTTAAAACTATCTAGATTTACACCACTATATGCCTTTGCGTATCCATTAGTAGGTAAGGTGTGGTTTGTGCCTGAAGCATAATCGCCAGCACTTTCAGGTGTTAAGTAACCCAAAAATATTGAACCTGCATTGGTGATTCTATTGGCTATATCTGTGTAATTTTTTGTAGAGATAATTAAATGTTCAGGAGCGTACTCGTTTGTCCATTCAATGATATCCTCCATTGTATGTAGCAAAATTATTTTGCTATTATTCAGTGCTTTAACGGCAATTTCAGCACGCGACAAAAGAGGAAGCTGTTGCTGTATTTCTTGTTGCACAGCAGCTGCTAATTCATTGCTAGTTGTTAGCAAAATAGCGGAACTGTCTGCCCCATGCTCAGCTTGCGAAAGCAAATCTGCAGCAACAAACGCAGGGTTAGCTGTTTCGTCAGCAATTACTTCTACTTCCGATGGACCAGCCGGCATATCAATAGCAACATCTTTTAAACTTACAAGTTGCTTAGCGGCTGTTACATATTGATTTCCTGGACCAAAAATTTTGTATACTTTTGGTACGGTTTCAGTGCCATATGCCATTGCTGCAATAGCTTGCACTCCACCAATTTTATATACCTTACTTACTCCCGAAATATGTGCTGCAAATAAAATGGCTGGGTGTATATCTCCATTGCTATTTGGTGGTGAACAAAGAATAATTTCTTTGCAACCAGCAATTTGAGCTGGAATTGCTAACATCAGTACCGTAGAAAATAGGGGAGCAGTACCTCCAGGAATATATAATCCAACTTTTTCGATTGGTAGATTTTTTTGCCAACAATGTATACCAGGCATAGTTTCAATTGTAACATCGCTATACACTTGGGCTGCATGAAAGTTTGCAATATTTTTTTTTGCTATTAAAATAGCATCTTTTAATTCTTTGCTGATTTTTGTTTCTGCACTTGCTAGCTCGTTATCGCTTACTTGCAATACATCCAAATGAATTTTGTCAAATTTTTCTTCGTACTCGATAACAGCCTTATCTCCACGTTTTTGTACGTCGACTAAAATATGCTTAACGGTATCAAATAAATTTGTTGTGTCAAAGGTTGGACGTGCAAGTAAACTTGCCCTCTCCTTTTTTTCTGGATATTGAATATAGTACATAAACAAAAATTTTGTAAATTATTACAGAATCATTTTTTCAATTGGAACAACCAATATTCCTTCTGCTCCTAATGCTTTCAGTTGGTTGATTATGTCCCAAAATGTTTTTTCCTCAATTACCGAATGTAGTGATGACCATCCTTCTTCTGCCAATGGCGTAACAGTAGGTGATTTCATACCAGGCAAAAGCTTGCATACGGCATCTATTTTGTCATTAGAAATATTTAGAATAATGTATTTTTTTCCTTCTGCATTTTTATACGCATTAAAACGGAATAATAATTCTTCTAAAATGGCTCTTTTTTCACTATTAAGTTGTTTGTTGGCAATAAGAATAGCTTCAGATTTCATAACCACTTCCACTTCTTTTAAGTTATTACTTACCAGCGTGCTTCCAGAGCTTACAATATCAAAAATGCCATCAGCCAAGCCAATGCCAGGAGCAATTTCTACTGAACCAGTAATTACATGTATTTCGGCTTGTATGTTGTGTTTTTTAAGAAAATTCTCTAAAATAACAGGATACGAAGTGGCAATTTTCTTGCCTTCAAACCAATGAACTCCTTGATAATCTATTGACTTAGGTATAGCTAATGATAAACGACATTTGCTAAAATCCAAACGTTTTACAATTTCAGCATCTTCTTGTTTTTCGGCATACTCGTTTTCTCCTACTACTCCAACATCTGCTATACCGCTGGCAACTGCTTGTGGAATATCATCATCACGTAAAAATAAGACTTCTATAGGGAAGTTTTTTGCGGGGATTAATAACGTTCTTTTTCCTGATTCAATTTTAATACTTGATTCTGATAACATCAACATCGTTTCTTCGTATAAACGACCTTTGGCTTGTACTGCAATTCGTAACATATGTTTCTTATTTGGTTTAGTAATAAAAAAAGCTTACCAAAGTGGCAAGCCTACTGTTATAAGTTTTCTATAACCCAAACACCCTTCGGCTTACCACTATTAGTGTAAGTGAAAATGATGTGTAATATGGGTATAGCTATTTCTCATAATTATGGTGCGAAGATAACGTAAATTTTTTATATACCCAAATTTTAGGTTAATATTCAATAGCTAAGTTTTTTTATGTTTTATTTTATGCTGAGTATCGGTAATAATTTGTTACTTTGTAGTCATTCTATCAAAAAATATATACTATCGCGTATGAAAAAAATAGGGATATTCATAACATTACTCCTTTTCCTTACATTTGTGTCATTTCTGTTAGCCAAACAACAATCTGTTGCTATGTCGTATCCTACTTATTGGCAACAAGTGGACTCTTTGCAAACTCATGGTATGCCTAAATCTGCCAACGAGATAGTACAAAAAATCAAACAAAAAGCACTATCTGAGCATGCTCACGAAGAAATTATACGTTGTTTGATATATGATTTAAAAACGAATGTAGAGATTGATCATGATAGTTTTTTTGATCAAGTTGCAGAAATAGAGAGATATGCCAGTTCCTCTAAGGATGTTATTTCACAATCAGTACTGTATGCCATGTTGGCACAAGTATATGATTCATATTTCAACGCAAACTCGTATATCATTCAGCAGCGAACGCCTATATGGGATATAGTACCAGAAAATAAGAAAGAGTGGGCTAGTAATCATTTTTTATACAGAATATTCCATTATGCTTCACTTTCTATTCAACATGAAGCAGCCTTACAAAAAACACTTGTTACCAATTATCCTACCATTTTAGTGCAAGCTACTGATAGTTATTTACGACCTACGGTATATGATGTGTTGGCACATAATTACATACAATTATATGTACAGAATAAACATCAGATTGAACGTTTGGTAACACAAGAGAAATCAACTGAAATGTCTCTTATAACTCCTTACGATCATTTTATTGCTGAGGCAGATACAACTACTTCGCTATGGCAAGTAGTACCACGAGTAAAAAATGTGTACCAAAAACTTCTTACATTTCATAAAGCGAGTGGTAATACTGATGCTTTGGTAAAAACAGACATTGATAGAATAGAAACCTTAATTGCGTTATCTATTCCTTCTGAAAAAGTATCTGAATCTTACCAACTTACATTAAATAGTATCATTGAAAAGTTTCAAAAATCTCCTATTGTGGTACATGCTATTGTTTTAAAAGCAAACTATTTGTTGAGTGAAGACAAAAGAAAAGAGGCGTACGATTTGTGTAAGTTATACATCAACCGTTTTCCCGATTACTCTCGCATTGCAGTATTACACAATATAGTAGAACAAATTAAACAACCACAATTAGCAACATCAAGCCAATCTGTTGTGTATCCAGATTCATCGTTGAATTTGAAACTAAATTTTTCAAATATTGACTCATTAACCATTCGATTATATAAAATACGTAGTAATTCGTTGGAGTATCAAATTGTAAAAAATTATTATGGCATAACCCGTCAAGCCATTGATAGAGAACTAGTGAATACTATACTTGTAACCTTACCAGTATCAGAATTATTTCTATCCAAAGATACAAGTATTCACATTAAAACCAAAGACTTGGGTTTATATGAATATGAAATAGTATCTCCAACCAATGCTTTTGATAGCATAAAAAATACTTTTTATGTAACGCGTTTGTTGCTGGTGCATAAGACTATCAATAAGACTATAGAGGGGTGGGTAGTAGATAGAATAACTGGTAAACCTATCAAAAACGCAACTGTTACTGTTCATCAAGTTCGCTATCAACGGAACAATGTTGACGTAAAAAAAGTAGCATCAACCAATACGAATAAAAACGGATTAGCTACCTTTTCGTTACAGCACAACAATGCTTATTACCTAAGCGTATCGCAAGGAGAGGATACTAGCACGCCTATCGGTAATGTGTATGTGTACGGCAAACAAAAAGAGAATACCCCGCCAGATATGCAACAACATATTGCACTGTTTACAGATAGGGCATTGTATCGTCCAGCACAAAGTGTGTATGTAAAAGGGATTGCGTGGAATGTAAAAGAAGACTCTGTAATTTTAGAAAAAAACAAAAAAATACACATTAGACTGCGTGATGCAAACTACCAAATTATTGCAGAAAAACAAGTACAAACATCAAGTTACGGCTCTTTTAATACTGATTT
>JAAYPI010000110.1 GCA_012519885.1 Bacteroidales bacterium | reverse complement strand
TTGCCAAGGGTAGCAGGAATAAGGTTATCGAAGATAAAGGAAGCCCAAGATACATCAGCTCCATACAAGATAGCTGTAGGTATAAAAAACATATTGGCAATGCTGTGTTCAAAACCAAGCGTTACAAAAGCCATTACAGGAAACCAAATAGCCACTATTTTTCCAACTACATCTTTGGAGGCAAAAGACAACCACATGGCTAATGCTACCAACCAATTAGCTCCAATACCTTTGAGAAAGGTTTTATAAAATGGGTTCGCTGTTTTTACTTCGGCAATATGCATAATGCCTGCATTCCATGGATCGTTATCGAATAAGCCAGTAAGGTATGTCATGGCATACGCTACAAAAAGAGCCCCAATAAAGTTGCCAGCATACACCAGTGTCCAATTGCGTAGCAAATCAGTAATTTGCAATTTACCCGACATAACAGGCGGAATAAAATAGGCTGTATTTCCTGTAAACAAATCAGCACCTGCAATAGCACACATTATCAGTCCGATAGGGAATACCGCACCCATTAAGAACTTTGGAATACCCGGATTATGTTCGGCTATACCCGGTACACCTGCACCAATCATTACAGCAAGCAAACCGCCAATGGCAATATATGCACCTGCTAAAAAAGCCAATACTAAGGTTTTCGATACTGTTGTTTTTGCTCGCATCTCAGCAGCATCGCTCGCCACAGACACTAATTGCTTGGGAAGTAAATAATTCATAGTTCTATTTCCTATTCGTATTTGTTGTGTTAGTTTACTACTACTTCTTTTCCGTATGTGGATAATATTTTTTTAGCCTTGGTTAATTGTTCTGCTGTATTCATCTCTACATCTTCGAGCTGGTATTGCCACCCAAGTGCTTCGTATTTGTGTTTACCAAGTTTGTGATAGGGCTGGATCTCGATTTTTTCTACGTTTTTCATGTCTTTTACAAATGCTCCAAGTTGATGCAAATGTTCTTGTTGGTCGGTATAACCAGGCACAAGTACATAGCGAATCCATGTAGGCTTGCCAATTTCTGCCAAATAAGTCGCAAAACGCAAAGTAAGATGATTTTTAACCCCAGTAATTGCCTGATGAGCTTCTTCATCCATCTGTTTGATATCGAGCAATACCAAATCGGTATAGGTCAATAATTCTTTTACCGCATCAGTCAACACACTCCCATTGGTATCGATGCATGTGTTAAAACCATCTTCTTTGAGGGCTTTAAATATCGGTATCAATGCACGAGCTTGTAGCAAAGGTTCACCTCCCGACACCGTAACCCCGCCTTTCTTTCCGAAGAAAGGACGCTGATTACGAGCCATTTTGAGTATATCGTCTGCACCATAAGGTCGTCCTGTTTTAGGCTCGATAGTGTCTGGATTAGCACAATAGAGGCACTTGAAATTACATCCTTGTAAAAAAAGCACCAAGCGAATACCAGGTCCATCGTACGTACCTAACGACTCAACCGAATGTACATTAATCATGTAGTGTATTTATAAAATTAGAGTGATTCGAAGAAACTTCTCGAAATTACTTCTTGTTGTTGTGCACGTGTTAAACGAACAAAATTTACAGCATATCCCGAAACACGAATGGTTAGCTGTGGGTAATTTTCTGGATGCTCCATAGCATCTTCCAGCATCTCACGATTCAACACATTCACATTTAAGTGATGAGCTTCTTTGTTAAAATAACCATCAATAATTGACACTAAGTTATCTGCACGTTCTTCGTCTGTTGGTCCTAATGATTTTGGCACAATGGAGAATGTGTTTGATATACCATCAAGAGCCTCAGAATAATCTAATTTAGATACCGAACTGAGTGAGGCAATCGCTCCACTATGGTCGCGTCCGTGCATAGGATTAGCTCCAGGAGCAAAAGGCACCCCATGAGCACGTCCATCAGGCGTAGCTCCTGTTTTTTTACCATACACTACATTGGATGTAATGGTAAGAATAGACAAGGTAGGTTCAGCATTTTTATACGTTGGCAATTTTTTCAATAATTGATTGAAATATGCAGGTACTTCTACAGCAATGGCATCTACACGGTCGTCATCATTGCCATAAAAAGGAAATTCTCCTTCAATTTTAAAACTTTTTGCCACTCCATGTTCATCACGTATAGGGGTTACTTTAGCATGTTTGATGGCAGATAATGAATCGGCTACAATACTTAAACCAGCTACACCATAGGCTAAATTAATTTTTGGATTGGTATCAATCAAAGCCATTTGTGCTTTTTCGTAATAATATTTATCGTGCATGTAGTGGATAATGTTCATTGTTTCGCTATACACACGTGCCACTTCTTTCATGGTAAGTTTAAACACTTCCATTACCTCCTCATAATCAAGCACTTCTGATTTCAACTTTGGAATACCTGTTAGCACTTGTTGACCAGAAAGTTCGCAACGACCTTCGTTGATAGCCAACAATAATGTTTTTGCTAAATTGGTACGAGCACCAAAGAATTGAATTTGTTTGCCAATTTCTTGGTACGATACACAACAAGCAATACCATAATCATCACTGCAACGTGTACTTTGCATCAAATCATCATTTTCGTACTGTATAGAAGATGTGTCAATAGATACTTGAGCACAGAATTTTTTAAAGTTTTCGGGTAATTTTTCTGACCATAACAAGGTCATATTAGGCTCGGGTGATGGTCCGAGGTTATATAATGTTTGTAAGAAACGGTATGATGTTTTGGTTACCTTGTGGCGTCCGTCAGCCAATGCCCCCCCAATAGACTCAGTT
The DNA here is from genome assembly GCA_012519885.1 of Bacteroidales bacterium. Taxonomy (GTDB): domain Bacteria; phylum Bacteroidota; class Bacteroidia; order Bacteroidales; family Paludibacteraceae; genus JAAYPI01. The sequence goes on along the minus strand of JAAYPI010000110.1, from coordinate 2,791 downwards.
ACCCAAGTTGGGTCGCCAGCAAAAATTTCGTTATACGCATCCATACGCAAATGACGTACCATACGCAATTTCATCACAAACTGGTCGATAAGCTCTTGAGCAAACTCTTCTGAAATTTTTCCTTCAGCAATATCTTGTTCAATGTAAATATCTAAAAACGACGACACATTACCCAACGACATAGCTGCACCGTCTTGTTCTTTTACGGCAGCTAAATAACCCATATATACCCATTGTACAGCTTCTATCGCATTTTGTGCTGGACGAGACAAATCAAATCCATAGGATTTACCCATTTCGATAATGGCATACAGGGCTTTGATTTGCTCAGAAACCTCTTCACGCAAGCGAATTCTTTCATCGCTCATAGGTCCTAGCAAGCTTTCTAAATCTTTTTTCTTTTGTTGAATAAGAAAATTAACACCATATAATGCCACACGACGATAATCGCCTATTATACGACCACGAGCATAATTATCGGGCAAACCCGTAAGCACACCTAACGAACGAAATGTTCTAATTTCAGGTGTATACACATCAAATACGCCATCATTGTGCGTTTTTGCATATTTAGTAAATACTTCTTTTACAAATGGACTAACCTCAACACCATTTTCGCTACATGCTTTTTCTACTACGGCAATACCTCCATAGGGTTTCATAGCTCTGCGAAGTAGTTGGTCTGTTTGAAGCCCTACAATTAACTCTTTTTCCTTATCAATATACCCTGGAGCATGCGAAGTAATTGTAGATACTAATTCATTGTCAATGGAGCGAACGCCATTATTGGCACGCTCTTCTGAAATGGCATCTTTACATATTTGCCACAAATCGAGTGTACGTTGTGTAGGTGAACACAAAAAGCCACTATCTCCATCGTATGGAGTAATATTTAAGGAAACAAAATCTCTTACATCAACCGCATTGTTCCATTTTCCGTTTTTAAAATTCATAGTGTAAAGTATTTAGAGTATTATATATAATTATGCTGGTAATTTGATGCCATAAAATTACTATATTTATGTTGTACAACATATTATTTTAGCAAAAAGACATTTCTATTTAGTGATTTTTAAGTTAAATATTACCATTGTATTACAAAATACCGATTCACAAAATAAAATGTGTCTATATCGCTACATAGCCGATAAACAGGCACTTTCTACCGAATCGTTATGTAATTCAGCCAATAACTAATAACCTACCTATTTTACACAACCAAATCTTACAAACTATCTACAAAAAGATGAATTTTGTAATGATTTACATTGTTAATAGTGCGTTTTTGGTTACATAACACAAAATCCCTATATTTGCATCCAAAATTCAAACGCTACAGAAGTATGAATGAATCAAGAAATTCTTATTTTCCACAAATAGCTGACATTTCGAAAGCTTATCAACGAGTAAAAAATGTGGTAAAACGTACACCTTTGGAGTACAATGCCAATTTGTCGGAAGAATACCAAGCTCAAATTTATCTGAAACGGGAGGATTTACAAATTGTACGTTCCTACAAAATTCGTGGTGCCTACAATAAAATGTCGTGCTTATCGCAGGAGGAATTAGAAAGAGGCGTGGTATGTGCAAGTGCGGGGAACCATGCTCAAGGCTTGGCATATGCTTGCAATAAATTACGCATTAAAGGAACCATCTTTATGCCTGCACCCACACCCAAACAAAAAGTGCGTCAAGTACGTATGTTTGGAAAAGAATATGTAGAAATAGTTCTAACTGGCGATACATTTGATGATGCACAATTTGAAGCAGATGTATTTTGCAGATCCAATAATATGGTATATATTCCGCCTTTCAACAGCAAAAAAATTATAGAAGGACAAGGCACCATTGCTATTGAAATACTAGAAGATGCTGATCAAGAAATTGATTTTATGTTTATTCCGGTTGGAGGAGGAGGTTTATCATCGGGGGTTGGAGCCTATTTTAAACAAGTGAGCCCACACACTCAAATCATTGGCGTAGAGCCTTTGGGGGCTCCTGCTATGTACGAATCGCTACGCACGGATAATGTGGTAACACTTGGCACAATTGATAAATTTGTAGATGGAGCGGCGGTTAAGAAAGTTGGTCACCTGAATTTTCCTATTTGCAAAGAAGTCCTCAAAGAGGTTGCTCTGGTTCCCGAAGGGAAAGTGTGTTCGTGTATTTTAAAACTCTACAACGAAGAAGCCATTGTAGTAGAGCCATCGGGCGTATTATCGATAGCCGTACTCGACCAATACCGCGATCAAATAAAAGGAAAAACAGTCGTATGTATTCTATCAGGGAGCAATAATGATATTACCCGAATGGAAGAAATTAAAGAACGTTCACTCTTATACGAAGGTCTGAAACATTATTTCATTATCAATTTTCCGCAACGTGCAGGAGCTTTACGTGAGTTTTTGAACGATGTGTTAAGCCCTACAGATGATATCACCACATTTGAATACACAAAAAAAATAAACAGAGAAGATGGACCTGCATTGGTAGGTATAGAGATACAACAAAAAGAAGATTATAATGGACTTATCGACAGGATGAATAAAAAAGGAATCCGTTATCAACTTCTTAAAGACAATCCTGATGTATATCGGTTGTTGATATAATTATCAGAGACTATGTTGGCAATAGTCCCTGATAATACTTAGAACCCAACTACCTTTTTAAAGTAAAATGACCTGTCAGCTGTTTATTGATAGGCTTTATTTTAATCAAAAACCAATAATCGGTATTTGGTAATGGATTTCCTTGATAAGTACCATCCCATCCATCAAAATTATCTTCGTAA
>JAAYPI010000109.1 GCA_012519885.1 Bacteroidales bacterium | reverse complement strand
TTGGATCTATATCTACATATACATAACGCTGAGGGGATCCTGATAAAGAGATATTTCCTATCCCATCTATTCTATTTAATACGGTTATTAAGTTATCTTCGATTATTTTTTTTATACCAGGATAGCTATCTTCGGCAGTTACAGCATATTGCATAATAGGCATCATGCTGATATTAAGCTTGATAATCATAGGTCGTGAAGCTCCATCTGGAAGAGCATCATACACAAGGTCGATAGAAGACCGCACATCATTAAGTGCCTCATCTAAATTCGCTCCCCATTCGAACTCAAGTGTTACTAACGACAAATTATCTTTGGATGTTGAATAAATTTCTTTAAGCCCATCAACAGAGTTAAGGCTATTTTCCAAGACCTTGCTCACATTTGTTTCTACTTCCGTTCCGTTTGCTCCAGGATACGAAGTCATAACCGTTACTGACGGTATTTCTATTTCCGGAAACTGATCAATCGGTAGTTGTATTAGTGAATACAACCCCATAATAATAACCCCAACAAAAATCAATATTGTTGTAATAGGCTTATTTACAGATGATTTATATATACTCATGGTATTGTTAAATTTCTATTCGTTTACAACATTTACTTTTACACCATCTACTAATCGAGCTTGTCCCACTACCACTAATTGGTCTCCCTCTTTGAGTTCATCAGATAAAATTTCTATTTTATCATCATAGCGTTTCCCCATTTGTACTTTTACGCGTTTCGCTACTCCATTGTTATTAACATATACATAGCGTTCGTTAGAGCCTTGTAGTTTTAAGACTGCTTGATAAGGTACTACTTTAGCATTAATTTTATCAAAATCAACTCCAATACGTGCAAACATTCCTGGTCGTAATACTCCGCCAGCATTCGAGATTTTAATTTGCACCTGAAAAGTATGTGTAGTAGCGTCTATCACAGGCGAAACAATTTCTATTATTCCCTTGAATTCTTTGTCAGTAAACACATCCGATGTAATTGCCACGTTCATACCTTCTTTAATGGATGGATAGTAACTTTCGGGAATATTAATATGTGCTTTCAAATTGGCCATATCTACTAAAAGTAAAATAGGTGTTCCAGCATATAATTCTCCATTTTCATAATTTTTAGCAGCTATAACACCCGAGAATGGTGCTCTTAAAAAGGTATTCCGTTCTAAGTTCTGAACATTTGTTTTTAGTGATTCGTATTGAGCCTTTGTTTGATCATACGTTTGCTGTGCTATATTACCTGAATTATACAACGTGGAAATACGTTGAAAATCGACTGCCAAATTATCAAAACTCACTTTTGTTTGCAAGTAAGTAGTTTTGTCCATTTCTACTAACAATTGATTGGCTTGCACCTTAGAACCAACTTCTACATGTATTTTATCAATACGCCCAGCCATAGTAGGGGCAACCATTACCTTATTGTAAGGCTCTAATGTGGTTGAAAAATCAATTTTTCGAGCTATTTCTTGCGTTTCAAGAACAGCTGTTTTAATATTTTCGACACGAATTTCTTCTTCCTGTTTTTTTTCTGCTTTAGGCGTGCATGCATTCAGTAAAGCAATTACAGCCAACATGAGCATTGATATTTTTATTCCTTTTTTCATCTTGGTAACTATTAAGATTGGTTTAGTTTAAAGTTTGTTTATTAATTGTTGTAATTTAGTTTTTGCCATTAACATATCCATTAAAGCACTGATATATTGACTTTGAGTAGATAATGTATTATTGCTGATAGTTGACAATTCAGTACTCGAAATCATTCCCTGCTCGTATTTTTGAGTAGCATTTGTTAAAATACGTTCGTATAAAGCCACGTTTTTTAGTTGTAATTCATACGATTCAATAGCTGAAGTCAAATTATAACGCAACTGTTTTTCTTCCATTAACAAGGCATCCACTGTTTGTTCTTTGTTTAATTTGGCAGTTTGCAAATCAAATTGAGCTTGTTTTACTTTGGCATAACGTTCACCGCTTGAAAACACAGGAATACTAATGGTAACTCCTACCAAATTAGGTGGAGTCATATCAAAACCTGCAGCTTTATCGAAGTGTGTTTTTTTGGTGTATTGATAAAAACCCGACAACATTGGTGCGTATGCCCAGTGGTTTAGTTCAACTTGCTTTTGACTTACATCTATCGCTTGATTTAACAGTTGAACAGTAAAATTTTGTGTAATATCAAAGGAAGTCAACAGGAGCTCATTCACAGACTCTTTGCTTGTAAAATCCATTAAACTATTTTTAAGTGTTATCGCAGTATCTGTATTTACCCCTAATAATAAACGCAAAGTATTGTATGACAATTCCACATTTCGTTCTGCCATACGTATGGTATTTTCGAGCATACCTACTTGCACTTCTAATTGGTCGGCATCAGTTTGTTCTGCCATACCTACTTTTACAAGATTAAGCGAAGAATTATACAGTTTGCGTAAGTTTTCTAAATTCCCTTCAACTATCTTTTTTGACTCTTCTGCAACTAAAATCGCATAATAAGCATTTGTAACATTAGTTTGCAAACTTAAGTCATCTTGCAAAGCTGAAGTTTGCGACATTTGTCGAGCTATTTCACTGAGTTGCACTCCTACTACCTGCATACCACTAAATGCAAGTACAGCTTGTGCCGTAAAACTACCTTCGGGATTCATAGCAATAGGCATACCCATTAATGTCATTTTATGACCCAAGTAGTTGTTGTAACTAAATGAGGCTTCCACTTTAGGCAACATACTGGAAATAGATTGCCATTTGGCATAATCCGCTTTTTGAATGGCTAAATTGGCTTTTTGAATTGTTTTATTATAGTTTAGAGCGTGCTCTTTTGCCTCATCAATGCTTATATGCAAAGATTCTTGAGCTATACTATGCACCGAATAGCCAAGAAAGAATGAGGCGAACAATAGAAATAATTTTCTTTTCATCTGATATGTTTTTATTTTTTTATGTTAATAATGATGTATAATACAGTAATCCTTTTTCGTTGCACACCATACGCAAATAACTATCAACCATAAAATCAATGATGCCAAGTTTGGTGTATTTGCGAGGATGCTTAATGGACATATTAATAAAATATTGCAAGGAAACAGTTAACGACTGAGCCGTGAATTGAACATGAATATCTTCTCTAAAAACACCTTGTGCTATTCCTTTTTCTATCTGAATAAGAAACATTTGTTCTGTATATTGTCGTTTTTCTACAGAAAAGGTATTGTATATTGAAGGATAATATTTTAGCAAATCATTAAAAAATCTTTCATGTTTTTTTTCCTCTTTGCCATTTTTTATCAATGTTTTCATCCACAAAATCTCATCAATCACATTCGTAAACTCTTGGTTTTGAAGCATACAATGATACTCTTGGTGATGTGTGGTAAACGTTTCCATAACAGCCATTACTAATGCTTCTTTTTGCCTGTAATAACTATAAAAGGTTTTTTTAGAAATACGTAAATCATCACAAATATCATCTACGCTCACACTTCTAATACCTTTTTTAACAAAAGCATTGGTAGCAGTCTTTAAGATTTCTTGTTTAATTTTGTCCATATACTAAAAATACATTTGTCTCTTTCACTCTGAAATAGGGCGCAAAGATAGAATACGAACAATAAATTACCACAAACATTAATGTTAAATTATTATAACAAATTACTAAACACTGATTATCAAACAATTAATGGAAACTAAATATTGGTTACAGTTTCCAAGTTTCCATTTCGAAGAACAAAAATTGGATAAAAAATAGCACTTTTAGAGTGAAACCTCATTAAGAATTGAAATTTAAATCATTAGTATGATAAATTATACCAAATTTGACAATAAACTTAGGAAAGAAAAATTCTATTCTGCAGATAAAACAATTGGCAACAACACACCATTACTAGCGTTGGGCAAAGGAATCTGTAACCATTTGGCAAGTGTTGCTGTAGCATCTATTATGGCATACGGTGTAGCGATGGTTTGTGGCTGTATCTTCCATCCGTAAAAATAAAAAGGAACACTATTGCCTAATACATTATAAAAACCAGTTGGGTTATCGTTTTTATCTACCTCAACCCAACCTGGATATAAGGTAAATAATATATCTCCTGAGCTTTGCTTGTTGTAGGATTGTCGAAGCGAATTTCTTAACGCAAATTGTTGCTCCAAAGCGACTGAATTAACCACATTCATCACACCAGGCAATTGTGATACAAACTCCATCGCTCGTTCTTGCACTTCTTTTAAACTCAAATTCTTTTCGTCTATTATTTTTCTATTTAAATAAATATTCCCGTTGTAAAAACCCATTACCCAACTTTCCTGACCGTATATCGCCATTAGATAAGCATTCAACAAAGCCATATAGCGATACGAGTTAAATGTGCCGAGTTGCATTTTTTCTTTTAATAAAGGAGAGACAGCATAATGAGTTTTGCGAGGAGAGGTGATATATACAAGGATATGTTCTTTGCCAATTTTTCTTTCTACTGCTTCAAGAATCATTTTGATATCATTATCTAATCGTACATATGCGTCTTCTAATTCGACAGTTAAATCGCTTGCTTGAGGATAGGATTGTAAACGAAAATTAAGCAACAATACATCAGGGAAAATATCCCTCCCCAAAGTTTCTTGCTCTATAGCTTCTACAGCCATTTCGCGAATACAGGTATTGGCAAAAGGAGTTTTCTTAAATTCTTTAACCCCATTTTTTCCCATTGTCATTTTTTTCAACGGATAAGAAAAACTTTTTGTGGTAAATCCCCTTGATTGTGTTACATAATAATAATTAATTGGATACAAGGGTTCCCACACCATTTCCATATAGTTTTGTATGGCATTTTGTTCGTTCTTGCGATTTACCCAAGATGGCAACTGTTCATTGTAATACGTAGAGCTTGACCATTTACCAGTGGTATCATCAATCCACATTACTATATCTGCCAAATGTCCTGTTTGTAATATACTCTCTTTTGCATTCATTGCTATAGACACTACCTTTGATCGCTGAATTGAATGTATTTTCAATTCATCAGCTAAAGTGGTAACTAACAAGCCCCGTGCCGAAAGTTGATCCACGCCATTAATTGATTTAACGGCATCATCTTGTAATAAAAATTGGTACTTACGGGTATTTCTGTTATATACATCAGACCAACTAACACCATGCAAATAAGGCTGAGAACCTGTACTAAAGGTAGCTATATCAGACACATTATCAGTAGCATCGTAGTCAAACTGAAGAGATGATAATGTAGCTCCATTTTCAACTATTTTACGAAAGCCTTGGTTTCCCATTCCGTTCCAAAACATGGATAAATAATCAGCAGTTAATCCCTCTACAGTAATCCCAATAACCAACCGAGGCTTTTGATAATCGGCTTGTTGTGCCAACAGTACAATTGGGAAACACACAAAACAGACAAGATATTTCAATTTCATACAATTATTATTTTACTACATGTATAGAAAGACATGTTCTTTGAACAAATTACTCTTCAGAGAAATCAAGTAACACATTGCGATACGCACTAAAAATAGTAGATTTTGAAACAAAACCAACATATTTATCTCCATCCAATACTGGCAAATTCCATGCTTGTGTTTTTTCAAACTTCATCATTACTTCTTCCATCTCTTCTCCTACAAAAATACGAGATGGCGGAGCAATCATCAAATCAGCAACAGTAAAACGTTGATACAATTCGGTTCGGAACATAATATTGCGTATCTCTTCTAATAAAACGACTCCTAAAAAAACGCCATCTTTATCTACTACTGGAAATAAATTACGTTTAGAGGTAGCTATTACTTTTACTAAATCACCCAAAGTAGCCGATGGCTCAACTTTACACAAATCAGTTTCAACTAAACGGTTCATATTAAGCATATTCAATACAGCTTTATCCTTATGATGTGTACGCAACTCACCTTTTTTAGCTAAACGCATAGCATAAATACTATGGGGTTCAAAACCAATAATGGTAAGAAAAGACACGGTTGAAACAATCATAATTGGGATAAATAATTCGTATCCACCTGACAATTCTGCAATTAAAAAAATGCCTGTTAAAGGAGCATGCATTACTCCCGATATAATTCCAGCCATTCCTGCTAAAGCAAAATTTTGCACTGGCAACACTTCTCCAATAAACCCTGCAACCAAAGCAAATGCAAAACCAGTTATGCAACCAATGAATAATGATGGAGCAAAAATTCCACCCACACCACCAGATCCGTTGGTAGCAGAAGCAGCAAATACCTTGAGCAAAACGATAAATCCCATATACATGACCACCCAAATCATATTATCTTTCAGAGTATAAAATAAACTACCCTCAAACAATATATTTGGTTGATTGTTAAGTAAAGCAGAAATTGAATCATACCCCTCTCCATACAACGGAGGAAATACAAAAATCAACAAACTCAAGACAACTCCACCAACAAACAATTTAGCATACATACTTTTTAGTCGCTGAAAAAAACCTTCCATTTTGTTCATTGCACGAGTAAAATACAAAGATACCAATCCACAAACTATCCCAAGCAGTATGTAGTACGGAATTCGCTCTAATAAAAAAGGCTCGTAACTATCTGCGGCAAACATAACCGTATTACCCATTAAAAAATAAGAAATTGAGGTTGCAGTTACAGACGATATTAACAATGGTACCACAGATGTCATTGTCATATCTAACATCAATACTTCTAACGTAAAAACAACTCCAGCTATGGGGCACTTAAAAATACCTCCGATAGCTCCTGCTGCTCCACATCCAACGAGTAACATTAAGGTCTTTTGGTCCATTTTAAAAAATTTTCCTAAATTAGAACCAATCGAAGATCCTGTAAGAACAATAGGTGCCTCTGCTCCAACTGAACCTCCGAATCCAATTGTGATAGAACTAGCCACAAGAGATGTCCAATTATTATGAGGTTTGAGTCTACTCTTACGTTTGGATATGGCGTACAAAATACGTGTTACGCCATGACTGATATCATCCTTCACTACATAACGCACAAAAAGTGTAGTAATAAAAATACCAATGATAGGATACGCTAGATACAAATAATTCTCATGATTAACACTAAAATTAGTGGTTAATATATGTTGGATAAAATGTATTGCATTTTTCAGAAAAAAAGCAGCTAAAGCTGTAAAAATTCCTACCAAAAAACTCAAAACAAGGATAAAGTTACTCGTTTTAATTTTTCTTTCTCGCCATTTAAGCAATGATAAATACCACAAATTTACAATGTCTGTTTGTTTCATATCTTTCCTTATTCGTCAAATTCCTCTTCCTGTTACAATTGTTTTTATCGTATAAATCAATATTTTACTATCTATTACTAACGACATATTCTCAATATAAGAGATATCAAATTGAGCCCTTTCAATCATTTTTTCTATGGTGTTGGCATAACCATATTTTACCATGCCCCACGATGTAATACCTGGTCGCACATTGAACAAACGGCAATAATACGGAGCTTGTTCGATAATTTGGTCTACAAAATATCTACGTTCTGGACGAGGTCCTACAATAGCCATATCTCCTTTCAGAACATTATAAAATTGAGGTAACTCATCAATTCTATATTTACGCATAAAACGTCCAAATGGAGTAATCCGTTCATCATTTTCACAAGATAAACGTGGTACACCATCCTGTTCTGCATTTTCATACATGGTTCTAAACTTATACATCATAAAAGGAATTCCATGTAAACCTACACGCTCTTGCTTATACAATACTTCCCCTTTTGAATCTAATTTAATGCGTAAAGCAATAATTACAAAAAATGGCAATCCAATCAACAAAACCATACTAGAAAGGAGGATATCAAATAAGCGCTTCAAATTGAGCTGAAAATCGCTCATTTGTATTTCTAGTAAATCAATTAAAGGTACAGCATAAATACTATTCATTTTCACACTACCAGTTAATATTTCAAACAAACTTGGTACAATTTTTATTTTAATATTTTTCGACCACAACGACTGCATCAATTGATAAATATCATCTTCAGTAATACTATCAACAGCAATAATAACAACATCAACAGAATATTTCTTTAAAACGTTATTGATATCCACAATAGAGCCAACTACACTGCTATTATTAACTTTTCTTGTTTCATTTTTTTGTAATGCCACAAAGCCTTCTATTATGTAACCTAAAGATTGGTTCATTTCCGAAAGTTGCTTTTCTAATTTAAAAGCTTTTTCTCCTACACCCAATACCAATGTCCGTAAACCTATTTTTCGCGTATGAATAAGATGGGCTGATCGTGTAGTAATAAGTAACCGAAAGGCATATGTTAGACTAAAATGGAGTATAAAATAAACAAAAAAAGAAATATAGTAAAATGTGTATGAGGCAACAGGATCGTCCATCAATACAGAAAAAAACACAATCAAGCTACCAAAAAAAACACTAAGAATTGTAGTGAAGAATTCTGACAATCGCGATTTAAAAAACGGAGTATTATAATATCCTGATACTACGTATAAAACTATCCAAAAGAAAGGGACAAGTAACATAGTAACACGTGCATTGTACATGGGTACAAACATTTGAATATCCCGAATAGCCACTAAATCAATTTCAATACGCCGAAATACATAGAATAAAAACCACGCTAATACAGCTGTTATGTAGTCTGCGAGAACATATTTGATTACTTGCTTTTTGTGGTTCACTATATATAATCTAATTAAATTACTTTCGCAAAATTACAAAAGTTCCGTCTTTTTGCAATTTTATTATTCCATATCCTGCATATAATTTTCGATTTTTGTCAAATACCATATTGAAATACGGAATAATATGTTGTATTTCTGCAATTTCTTCATCGGTTTCTGAAACAAAAGGGATAAATAATAAAGGAATTCTAAATTGTTGTAATAAATTTTGAAGAAATCCATCTGAAAGTACACCAAGAGCAACATTAGCACTATTTTGTTGAATAGTTGCACTTAGATTTTGCAATTCAGAAAAAACAATTAATACATTATTTTCTGATGTTTCCCACAAGTCATACGCTATTTCAGGTATCTCAGACACATAATGCCTTAATTTAACGACATTATCTACCAATAAATACATTCGTTGGGGTAATAGTTTGGTATACATTTTATGTACTAAATTTTCGTTCGTAGCATCACAAAGCACACCATATTTATTATCAAAATAACAAAAAGCTATATGAGCATTTCTCAATTCATCTACGTACTGTTTAACCACAATATTATTCTGCTTTATCATTCTTTACATTCAAGTCGAAAAATATCTTGTAAACATTTTTTCACACTCACAAGAAGTTGTTTTTACTATTTTATTGTATCTTTACGATTTGATTTATTCTTTTTACTTTAAAAAAGTGAAAATCGAATTATGCGTACAAATATACAATGATTTTGTACAGTTTTTATCACAGCGATAATAAAAACACACTATATGACAAACAATTGGATTGTAAAAGAGCTTACAACGGAAGAATCTGAACACACTGAACATTTAATTAAGGATTTGGGGATAAGTCCAATTTTGTGCAAACTACTCGTACAAAGAGGCATACACACAATGGAAGAAGCAAAAAACTTTTTCCGACCTCAATTAAGTCAGCTACACGACCCTTTCTTACTCAACGACATGGACAAAGCAGTAGCACGCTTAAATAAAGCAATGAGAAAGAAAGAAAAAATCTTGATATATGGCGATTACGATGTAGATGGTACAACAGCAGTAGCTGTGGTATATAAATTTTTACAACAGTTTTATTCAAGTATTGATTCGTATATCCCAGATAGATACGAGGAAGGCTACGGCATTTCATACAAAGGAATTGATTATGCTGCAGAAAATGGTTTTTCTCTGTTAATTGTACTTGACTGTGGCATTAAGGCTATAGAGAAAGTGCGTTATGCCAAAGAAAAGGGGATTGATATTATTATTTGCGACCACCATACTCCTGACGAAATTCTTCCTGATGCTATTGCAGTATTAGACCCTAAAAGAGTTGATTCTACGTATCCATATCCTCATTTATCTGGTTGCGGTGTTGGGTTTAAACTCATACAAGCTTTTGCTATAAATAATCATATTGACTTTGACAACATTACCCCTTTTCTTGATTTATTAGCCGTTAGTATTGCATCTGACATTGTCCCCATTACAGGCGAAAATAGAATCTTGATGTTTTTTGGCTTAAAACAACTAAACGCGAATCCATGTGTTGGGCTACAAGCCATTATTGATGTATGTGGCTTGAGAGGCAAAGAAATCACTACTTCTGATATCGTTTTTAAAATAGGTCCACGTATTAATGCATCAGGCAGAATGAGATCTGGCAACGAAGCAGTAGAGTTATTAGTTAGTAAAAATCTAAGCTTTGCTAAGGCTAAAAGCGACTGCATAGACCAATACAATCAAGAACGCAAAGATTTGGACAAAAAAACAACAGATGACGCTAAAGACTTCATCCAAGGGAACGAAGATTTTGAACACAGAAACTCCATCGTCGTTTATCATCCTGAATGGAGTAAAGGAGTTATTGGTATTGTGGCATCTAGGCTGAGCGAATTATACCACAAACCTACTATTGTTCTTACGCTTTCAAATGGTTTTGCTACTGGTTCTGCACGTTCTGTTACTGGTTTTGATATTTATAAAGCAATAGAATCGTGTCGGGATTTGTTAGAAAATTTTGGAGGACATATGTATGCTGCTGGATTGACCATGAAAGAAGACAATGTGTCAATTTTTACAGAACGTTTTGATAACTATGTCCGCGAAAATATTACCGAAGAGCAAACACAACCTCAAATAGATATTGACGCCATTATCCGTTTTAGTGATATAACGCCAAAGTTTTTTAATATATTACAACAATTTGCACCATACGGTCCTGAAAACATGAAACCAATCTTTGCAACCCATAAAGTTACAGATTTTGGCTCCAGCCGACTAGTAGGAAAAGAATTAGAACATCTAAAACTAGAACTAACTGAGCCCAACTCAGAAAATGTAATGAATGGAATTGCTTTTGGGATGGGAGAAAAATTTAGTGCTCACATTAAAGACCTCAAACCAATCGATATTTGTTATACGTTGGAAGAAAACGTCTTTAATGGAAATAAAACCATCCAACTAATGATAAAGGATATGAAAATTAATGAATAAATAGCAGTTAATAACCTAACATGTACCACGAAATTTTACATACATATTGGGGATATTCTGAATTCCGTTCATTACAACTTGATATTATTCAGTCTATTGGAAACGGCAAAGACACCTTGGGCTTAATGCCAACTGGTGGAGGTAAATCGCTTACTTTTCAAGTACCAGCTCTAGCAAAAGAAGGTTTGTGTTTGGTCATTACTCCTCTTATTGCTTTGATGAAAGACCAAGTAGAAAACCTGAAGAAAAGAGGAATCAAAGCAACTGCCATATACAGTGGCATGAGCTATGAAGAAATGATGATTGCTATAGATAATTGCATGTATGGGAATTATAAGTTTTTATACGTTTCTCCCGAACGACTTTCAACTCGAGCTTTTTTACTTAAAATACCTCATCTGCAAATCAATCTTATTGCCGTTGACGAATCTCATTGCATTTCACAATGGGGATACGATTTTCGTCCTTCATATCGTCAAATAGCATCTATTAGAGAACATTTACCTACAGTACCTATTTTAGCCCTTACGGCTACAGCAACCCCCGAAGTAGTACGCGACATTCAAACACAACTCAAATTTGCTGCACCAAATGTGTTTCAAAAAAGTTTTGTTCGGAGCAATTTAATTTATATTGTACGTCAAACCGATGATAAACTGCAACAATTACTACAAATACTTCAAAAAGTGCCTGGTACTTCTGTTGTATATGTAAGAAACAGAAAAAAAACAAAAGAAATAGCTGATTTTTTAAACGAAAACAATATCCCTGCTAATTATTTCCACGCAGGACTTAGTAATAATACCAAAGATGAACGCCAACAAAAATGGAAAAATGATGAATGTCGTGTAATGGTATCTACCAACGCATTTGGTATGGGCATAGATAAACCAGAGGTACGTACTGTTATCCATTTAGACTTACCAGATAGCATTGAAAACTATTTTCAAGAAGCTGGTAGAGCTGGTAGAGACGAAAAAAAGGCGTATGCCATACTACTGTATAGTAATGCTGATAAAGTAAAAATTGAAAAAAGAATACGAGACAACTTCCCTGAAAAAGAAAAAATTAAAGAAATTTACGAAGCCATATCCAATTACCTGCAAATACCCGTAGAAGGAAAAGAGGGAGCTGTATATGATTTTGAGATATTTGATTTTTGTGCCAAATTCCACTTTCCGGCTTTACTTGTTCATAGTGCAATCAATATTCTAGAACAAGCAGAATATATATGCTATACAGAAGAAGTAGACAGTAATTCGCGCATTCTATTTACTGTTTCGCGTGATGATTTGTATGCAATTAACAACTCCCATATACATTCAGAAAAAATAATCCATGCTCTTTTACGCTCATACACAGGACTATTTACGGATTATGCATACATCAACGAAGAGATAATTGCACAACGTGCTGGATTAACAGTAGACGAAACAATTCAGACACTAATCTTTTTAGCTAAAACTAAAGTTATTCAATATATTCCTCGAAAAAAAACACCTTTTATTACCTACACCCAACAACGACAAGAAAAACGATATCTAAAAATTCCGAGAGAAGTATACGAAGAAAAAAAAGAACGTTATGTAAAGCGTATCGAATCAATGATTGCCTACGCTACAAATACTACCGTTTGCCGAAGCCGAATGCTTTTGCATTATTTTGGCGAAAGCAACACACATGATTGTGATCAGTGTGATATTTGCTTGACACGTAAAAAAAATGATTTAGCCAACCAAGAATTTCAACAACTTTGCACTACCATAAAAACAACTTTACTAGAAAAAGCACTAACCATACACGAATTGTCAGCAAAATACAACCACCAAAAAGAAAAAATCATTAAAACTACACGATGGATGCTTGACCAAGGAGAGATATATTGTGATGATACGTTGAAATTACATCTTAATAAAACAAAATGAAAGCTGAATTAACCATATTAGGATGCGGATCTGCTATGCCATCGTATGGCAGATTTTCCGCTTCACAGGTGTTATCTGTACGCGATAAAAGTTTCATGATTGATTGTGCTGATGGCACTCTCTTTAGAATGAGAGAAATAGCTATCAAAACAAATCGTCTCAATCACATATTTATTTCGCATTTACATGGAGACCACTGTTTTGGGCTTATGGCTGTATTATCTACCTTAGGCTTGATGAAAAGAACCGCTGATATATATATTCATGCCCACCCTGATTTGGAAAATTTGCTACAACCCCACTTACGCTATTTTTGTAACGATTTAACATACAAAATCTTTTTTGTACCCTACAATCCGCTACAAAGCGAAATAATATACGAAGATAAATCACTAACAGTAACAACCATCCCATTACGCCATGGCATACCTACTTGTGGATTTCTTTTCAAAGAAAAACCTCAACAACTCCATATCAAACGAGATATGATTGATTTTTACCAAGTAGGAATAAAAGATTTGAATGCCATTAAAGACGGAAAAGATTACATAACAAACCAAGGAGAAACAATACCAAACTCCTTTTTTACAACTCCAGCCAGCCCACAAAAAAGCTATGCTTATTGTTGTGATACAGCATATTCTGAAAAAATAATACCCATAATAGAAGGGGTAGATTGTTTGTATCATGATGCTACTTTTGCCGAAAATGAAGTACTCAGAGCAAAAAAAACATTACATTCTACAGCAAAACAAGCCGCAACAATTGCCTCAAAAGCACAAGTAAAACAATTACTATTAGGACATTTCTCAGCTCGCTACCCACATGTATCCGTTATTTTAAACGAAGCTCAGACAATATTTGCCAATAGTATAATAGCCGAAGATAAAAAAACATATACTTTTTAGACAAAAAATAACACTTACTATCCAAAAATACGCCTTTAGCTAACTAATTTTAACGTAGATAGAATACCGTAAGTTCGATATTTTTTTCGTATATTTGCACGCAATAATTTTAATACCTAAATCGTATGTCGTTTATTGCAGATAAAATAGCTTTTGATGGGTTAACATTTGATGATGTACTCCTCATCCCCGCATTTTCCGAAGTTCTTCCACGCGAAGTAAATCTTTCTACAAAGTTTTCTAGAAATATTGAATTAAAAATTCCTTTTGTAACAGCTGCAATGGATACCGTAACCGAAGCAAAAATGGCTATTGCAATTGCTCGAGAAGGAGGTATTGGTGTTATCCACAAAAACATGTCAATAGAGGAACAAGCTCGACAAGTAGCCATTGTTAAACGTGCCGAAAACGGTATGATTTACGACCCCGTTACCATTAAAAGAGGATCTACTGTAGCTGATGCCCTTGCTATTATGGCGGAATACAAGATTGGAGGAATACCCGTAGTAGATGATAACAAAATTCTAGTAGGCATTGTTACAAACCGCGATTTGCGTTTTGAACGTAATCTTGACCGTTTTATCGACGAAGTAATGACAAAAGAAAATTTGGTAACTACCAAACAATCTACCGATCTTGAATCAGCAGCTCAAATACTACAGCAATATAAAATTGAAAAATTACCTGTAATTGATAATAATGGCAAACTTATTGGATTGGTTACATACAAAGACATAACTAAAGCCAAAGACAAACCTATGGCGTGCAAAGATGCCAAAGGACGATTGCGTGTTGCTGCAGGCGTTGGAGTAACTGACGATACCTTAGATAGAATGCAAGCCCTAGTAGATGCAGGGGTAGATGCTATTGTTATTGATACTGCTCACGGACACTCAATTTCTGTAATTGAAAAACTAAAAGAAGCAAAAACACGTTTTCCCCAAATTGATATTGTAGTAGGAAATATTGCAACAGGAGAAGCTGCTAAAACATTAGTGGCTGCTGGAGCCGACGCTGTAAAAGTAGGCATCGGTCCAGGTTCCATCTGCACAACAAGAGTGGTAGCTGGCGTAGGTGTACCTCAATTAACAGCTGTATATGATGTAGCCAAAGCCCTAAAAGGAACAGGTATACCTTTAATTGCAGACGGAGGACTTCGCTATTCAGGAGACGTTGTAAAAGCATTAGCCGCAGGAGGTTTTTCTGTAATGATAGGCTCCTTGGTCGCAGGAACAGACGAAAGTCCAGGTGAAACCATCATATTTAACGGCAGAAAATTTAAAACATACAGAGGAATGGGCTCTTTAGAAGCAATGGAAAAAGGATCTAAAGACCGCTACTTCCAAAGTGGTGAGTTTGATGTAAAAAAATTGGTACCAGAAGGCATTGCCGCACGAGTTCCTTATAAAGGCTCTTTATACGAGGTAATTTTTCAGATGGTTGGTGGATTACGTGCTGGAATGGGCTATTGTGGAGCTCGCGATATAGAAGAATTGCACAATGCTAAATTTACACGTATTACTGCTGCTGGAGTAAAAGAAAATCACCCTCACGATGTAACTATCACTCACGAAGCACCTAATTACACTAGAGGAGAATAAACTAAATTTTGATTGTATGAAAAAATGGATTGTGTTTATATTTGTCAGTTTAAGTGTTAGCTACACCCTAGCTCAAAAAAACACTATAGTAACTATTGATCAAAAACCTATTTCAATAGAAGAATTTGAATATTACTATAATAAAAATAATACAAATGATTTGCAGCAAAAAATGCCTGTTGAAGAATATATGCAATTGTTTGTAAACTTTAAACTGAAAGTACATCAAGCTTATATGTTACAAATGGATACAGCCCAAACATTTAAACAAGAACTAGAAGGATACCGTAATCAACTAATAAAACCATACTTAACAGATAACGAAAAAATTGATGATCTCGTAAAAGAAGCTTACCAACATTTACTCGAAGATGTTGATGTTAGCCACATTTTAATACGACTAAATGCAAACCCAACCCCTGCAGATACCATTGCTGCATACACAAAAGCAATGACCGCATACAAAAGAGTAACAAATGGTGAATCATTCGAAAAAATCGCTGTCGAATTTTCAGAAGACCCTACCGTACAAGAAAACAAAGGAAGGTTAGGCTTCATTACAGGCATGATGGTTGTCTATCCTTTTGAAAAAACAGCATATACAACTCCTGTCGGTCAAGTCTCAGCACCAATCAGAACAAGGTTTGGATACCATATTATTAAAGTACACGACAAAAGAAAAACACAAGGAGAACGATTGGTTGCACATATTTTGAAACGTATACCAGAAGATGCATCAGAAAAACAAAAAGCAGCTATTGAACGCTCAATAAAGAGTATATACGAAGATTTAGCCAAAGGAGCTGATTTTCAACGTCTAGCTCAAGCAAACTCCGACGACCAGTCATCTGCCAACAAAGGTGGAGAAATTTCTTGGGTAGGAACAGGAAAAACAACTCCCGAATTTGAAAATGCTGTGTTTAATCTCCAAAACATTGGAGACATCTCTCAGCCCGTAAAAACAGAATTTGGCTGGCATATTATTAAATTGCTCGACAAAAGGGATATTATGACATTGCAAGAAGCATATCCCCTAATTGAACCTCGCGTGAAAACTGATGAACGAGCAAACATTATTGCCAATAGCTTTATAGAAAAACTTAAAAAAACATACAACTTTAAAAGTTATCCTACAAACCTACATGCATTACAGACTCTACTGGCACAACCAAACGATAACATACTCGAACAAACAAAAACATACAACTTGCCTATTTATACATTTGCCGATCAGGTTATAACTCAATCAGACCTAATTGTGTTCTTACACCAACAAAACTACACAAAAAATCCTATTGACCTTTCTCTCCTTGATATATTGGCAAATCAAGTAGCAAATAACACTATTATCAAGTACGAAAATAGTATGTTAGAGAAAAAATACCCTGAATTCGGACTCCTCATGAATGAATATAAAGAAGGTATTTTATTATTTAATATTAGCAATGAAATGGTTTGGTCTAAAGCCTCAAAAGATATAGAGGGACTAACTGATTTTTTCGAAAAGAACAAAAAAAGTTATGCTTGGGATAAACCCCGTTTTAAAGGAGCTATTATTTACTGCGACTCAAAACAATCTTTTAAAACTGCAAAAAAAATAGCTAAAGCAACCCCCGAAAAAGAACTATCAACAAAACTTAAACAAACATTGAATTCAAACGAAAAAAATGCTGTAAAAATCGAAACGGGACTTTTTGCTGAACAAACAAATCCAGTCGTAGACAAACTTGTATTTAAAAAGGGGAAATTAGAAAAAAATAACGATTATCCCTATATATTTACCAGCGGGAATATCCAAAAACATTATCCTGATTCGTATCAAGATATACGAGGCATTGTGATAAATGATTACCAAAATTATCTCGATAAACAATGGATAGAGGAACTACGATCAAAGTATCCCATAGTAATAGATACTAGCGTTTTAAATAGTTTAAAGTCTAATAATGAATAAACGTTATTCCTTCTATCTCATTCTTATCACCTCCACACTATTGGGATGTAATAAGGTGAACATTACAGTCGACTCAGATCGGGTGCCTGTTATGTCTGTAAATAATGAAGTGTTATATGCAGATGAAATAGAAAATATATTACCTGCAAACATAACAGGAAAAGATAGTGTTAACTTTGTGGAAAATTATAAAAAAAACTGGGCAATCAATATTTTATTATACGAAAAAGCTGAACAAAACCTACGTTCAACAGAAGAAATAGACTTGTTAACCGAAGAATACCGAAAACAACTAATTATTAATAGATATCAGCAAGAGCTTATTTCTCAAAAATTAAAAAACATAAGCAATGATACATTAATAAACGTGTATGAACGTGAAAAAACTAATTTCATTTTAGAAGATCCAATTATAAAAGGGGTATTTGTACAGATACCAAGCAAAGCTCCAAACCAAAAACAACTAAAAAAATGGTTGACAGAAATGAATGATAATACTTTAGAAAAAATCGAAAAATACTGTATTCAATATGCTTCTCGGTATATATTTTTTCGAGACGACTGGACTCCATATTCACAAGTTGATAAGTTATTTCCTCATCATGTAGACTGGAATGACCCAATTTTAACTCGTGGTTTAGTTGAGCAAAAAGACAGTATTTCAACGTATTTTTTGCGTATTACTGGAAAGGCTAACCCCGGTACAATTGAACCATTTGAAATCGCTCTACCTAAAATCACAAATATTCTCTCTCAAGGAGAGAAAATGAATTACATTAAAAGTTTTGAGAATTCTCTTTACAATAACGCAATTAAAAAACAAAAAATCACCTTCTTCCTTTCATCCGAAGAATAATAGCCACTATTATGTTAAAAAAAATCACCCTTCTGTTTGTTGTATGTATATTTTCAATAGGAGTATTCTCTCAAAATTATATCGTAGATCAAGTCGTATGGATTGTAGGAGATGAAGCCATATTACAATCAGAAATAGAAACCGAAATTCTACGTTTAAAATATGAAAAACAAAAAACTCCAGAAAGTCCAGAGTGTGTTATTGCTGAGCAACTAGCCCTACAAAAATTATTTTTAGCACAAGCTAAAATTGATAGTATTACGATCTCTGAGGCTACTATAAATCAACAGGTAGAAAGTCGGATTTCCTATTTTACCGAACAACTCGGGTCAAAAGAAAAAGTAGAAGCATATTTTAAAAAACCATTATCTAAAATGCGAGAAGAACTAAAAGCAATGCTCCAAGATCAGCTGATGGTACAAGAAATGCAACAAAAAATTACGAAAGATATCAAAATTACACCTTCAGAAGTAACCGCATTTTACGAGAACATTCCCAAAGATAGTTTACCAATAATACCAGAACAAGTAGAAATTCAGCTTATTACCCTATCTCCTACTATATCTGTTGCAGAAGTTGAGCGAGTAAAAAGCAAATTACGCGAATTCCGCGAACGAATTGAAACAGGAGATATTCAGTTTTCTACCTTGGCTATTTTATACTCCGAAGATAGGGTGTCAGCCTTACAAGGGGGCGAAATTGGTTTTCGTTCGCGTTCAATGCTAGTGCCTGAATACGCAAACACTGCATTTTCTCTTACTGACCCTCAAAAAGTTTCTCGTATCGTCGAAACAGAGTATGGTTTTCATATTATTCAACTTATAGCAAAACAGGATGATCAAGTCAATAGTAGACACATACTAATGCGTCCAAAAATATCATTGGAAGATAAAAATCTTGCTTTCCAACGTCTTGATAGTATCGCTCAAGCAATACGTACAGGCTCTATAAATTTCGAAAAAGGAGTGGAAATATATTCTGATAAATCTTCTACAAAAAATAGCAACGGATTACTCATAAATACTAAGGATGGTAGCACTCGGTTTCAATATGACGAATTACCACAAGAAATTATAAATCAAGTTTCTTTTCTAAACATCGGGGAGATTTCTAAACCATTTAGCTTTACCAATGAAAACGGTAAAGAAATAGTTGCTATAGTAAAAATACATGATAAAATTAAGGCTCATAAAGCATCTATTAGTGATGACTATCAAACCTTAAAAATGGTATACACGAATGTAAAAAACACACAAGCAATCCAACAATGGATAGAAAGTAAAATTGCAACAACATATAATCAGTTGACCCCTGCATATCGTACTTGTAACTTTTCATACCCCCATTGGCTAAAAAACAGAGAATAATCACAACAAATTGATGCAAAATGCACATATCCATTGGCAGATTAACTACAAGAATATGAAAAACAATGTCTCTATTATCGTGTTTTTATATGTTATGTGTATTGTATTGTGCTACAACGCTAACGTAACTGCTCAAAATAAAACGACTGTTTTTCTAGAGAATGCTGAAACGCTATCTTTTGATCAAAATGTACGAAATAACGCTCAACTTCTACAAGGAAATGTTCGATTTAGACATGATAAAACGTTGATGCTCTGCGACAACGCATATTTTTATGAAAAAACCAATTCATTGGACGCTTTTGGTAATGTGAAAATTATACAAGGAGATACTCTTTTTATTTATGGAAATACTCTTTATTATAACGGCAATACACGTCTAGCCCAAATGAGAAATAACGTACGAATGATTAACCGCGATGCCGTGCTAACTACACAAAAACTCGACTACGACACATATTCAAACATTGGCTACTACACCGATTTTGGCACATTAACTGATAAAAAAAATGTATTAACATCAAAAGAAGGCGAATACTTAACCAAACAAAACATAATCAAATTTAAAAAAAATGTTGTGCTAAAAAACGCTGAATTTACACTCTACTCGGACACATTACACTATCACACATATAATTCACTTGCTACTATTGTTGGACCCACCACAATCATTTCTGATAGCACTCGTATTTATGCAGAAAAAGGATGGTATAATACCTCTACTGAAGACACAAAATTAACTAAAAATGGTAAAATTCAGCATAAAAACGGAAAAAGCATTCAAGGAGACTCTATCTTTTATAACAAAAAATACGCAACTATAGAAGCTTTTTCAAACACCTTGCTAAAAGATTCTGTTCAACAAATCTCCGTTTTAGGAAATTATGGGAAATATTTTGAACAAAACGAAAAAGGATACGTTACGAAAAAAGCAACCTTTAGAGAACATTCCACAGCTGATACATTATTTCTAAGTGCCGATTCTTTGTTATACGAAAGTATTAAGGGGGATTTCTCCGTTAAAGCTTTCCGAAATGTCCGTTTTTGGCAAACAGATTTTCAAGGAACATGTGATTCCCTAACCTACAATCAAACCGACTCGTTACTCACAATGTACCACAATCCAATACTTTGGAACGAAGAAAATCAAATCTCTGGAAAAGTAATTACATTAAAAATGACAGGAGACAAAGTGGATCATTTCATAGTAGAAGAAGATGCTTTTATCCTTTCTGAAGAAAACCCCGAAGAATTCAACCAACTATCTGGAAGAAAAATTATAGGTTACATACTCAACGATAAAATAAGAAAAATTGAAATAATTGGGAATGCACAAAGTATCTATTACGTTAAAGACGGAGAAAGTGCTATCGGCACCAATAGAGCAGAAAGTGCTCTATTAACTATCTTTCTAAATGATTCAAATCAAGCAGAAAAAATAGTTATGTCTCCTCAATCTGGAGGCATCTTATACCCAACTTTTCAAAAAAATATATCCATTATTCGGCTCAGTAACTTCTTGAAACAAAATAACAATAGACCAAAAAATCAGTACGATATTTATACAAATAGAGAGTAGCCATTCAACTACTCTCTATTTGTATAAAATGAATAATTATTACTTCAATCCAGCTAAACTTTTTTCAATTTCAGCATCAGAAACTTCGTAATTACTCAAACTACCAGACAAATATTTATCGTATGCAGCCATATCTATTAACCCATGTCCAGAAAGGTTAAACAATATAACCCTTTCTTTTCCTTCTTCTTTTGCTTTAAGAGCTTCTCGTATAGTCATAGCTATAGCATGTGTTGATTCTGGTGCTGGAACAATACCCTCTGCACGTGCAAATAATACCCCAGCTTCAAAAGTCTCATTTTGCTTTATTGCCTCTGCTTCAATTAAGCCATCTTTGCGTAACTGACTAACCAATGTACCTGCTCCATGATAACGCAATCCTCCGGCATGAATTTCGGCTGGCTCAAAGTTATGCCCCAATGTATACATCGGTAATAAAGGCGTAAACCCTTCTGTATCTCCATAATCATATAAAAATTTACCACGTGTTAATTTTGGACATGACGCAGGTTCAACTGCTATAAGCCGAATATCTTTCCCCTCTGTTAACTTATGACGTAAAAAAGGAAACGCAATACCCGAAAAATTAGAACCTCCACCAAAACATCCAATCACTACATCTGGATAATCACCTGCAATTTCCATTTGTTTTTCTGCCTCCAAACCTATAATTGTTTGATGCAAAGTTACATGGTTTAATACACTACCCAATGTATACTTAGTCTTCTCATCTTTCATAGCTAATTCCATCGCCTCAGAAATAGCCATCCCCAAACTACCATTTGTTCCAGGAAACTGTTGTTGCATACGTCTGCCAACCTCTGTTAAATTACTGGGAGAAGCAACTACATTTGCTCCATACGTATTCATTACAGATTTGCGATATGGTTTTTGTTCATAACTAATCTTTACCATAAACACTTGCAAATTAATCCCAAAATGTTGACAAGCAACACTCATGGCACTGCCCCATTGACCAGCTCCAGTTTCTGTGGTAATAGAGGTTATGCCCTCGATTTTATTATAATAAGCTTGTGGTATAGCCGAATTCAATTTATGTGATCCTACTGGGCTAACACTCTCATTCTTAAAATAAATTTTCGCTGGCGTATCCAAAGCTTTCTCTAAACCTGATGCACGCACTAATGGAGTTGGACGATATATACGATATAAGTCTCGTACTTCTTCGGGAATTTCAATCCATCTTTCAGATGACACCTCTTGTTTAATCAATTCTTTTGCAAAAATTGGTTCTAAATCAGCTGGAGCAAGTGGCTGTTTTGTTACTGGATGAAGAGGAGGCATAGGTTTAGTGTGCATATCAGCCACAATA
>JAAYPI010000108.1 GCA_012519885.1 Bacteroidales bacterium | reverse complement strand
TAGATATTTGTGCAGGGCGAGTAACGTCATTTACAAAACGACTGACCCTAGACCAAGGATTATCATAAGAAATAATTAACAAGTGCGTTGATGGAATAGTTAGCATATCCTTTATGACTCGATTTATGTGTTCATCACCAAAGCTGTATCCATATGTGACAAGAACAGAGTTGGGTTTACAAATAGTAGCTGCATAATCTCGAAATAATTCTACGTAAGGATAGTCAGCAGTTTCACGATCTTTAGCCTCATTAGGAAACACCATTATTGTATCCGCAGGCTTTTCTGGTAATAATGTCTCATTATTTAACTCGCCAAATGGAAGAGATCTTCTTATTATGCAATTATCTTGATAATACCAATCAATTGACCCATGTAATTTTGTATATCGTGCGACACCTTCTAAATAACGTGGTTCTCCCCTAATCCCAGGGGGGTTATAATGAAAGTCTATATTCATCCTTGAAGTACGAAAATGAGGTGTTAAAGTTCCTACAAATCTATCAATTAATCTAATACCAGCCCAATCAGCAGCATATTCAATAAGTCTATCATAATTTGTGGTAAATATATTTAGTCTTTCACGGCTTGCCACCCGACTAGAAAAACTATACAAAAACGATACAAGGTAATCTATTGCATTAAAAATGCTTTCGCCATGGCTTTTTTCACTTTTGTAATTCTTTTTTACATTTCTCATAATTATAGCTTCTGTTTTTCCAATTTTTAAAATGAAATCTTTTAATATCCTATTTAGTTCTTTTTCAAGTTCTTTAGCCTTTCTCGTAAATCCAACCATATTAAGTCCATATATTAATCGACTCGCTACGCGTATTTGGTCTTCGAAATTAGGTTCTCCACGCCTAGCATAGGAAGCCGTAATTCTTGCTTTTTCATTAATTTTGTCATTATAAATAGAAAATTTTTTCATACTCATATCTGGACTTTCTGCACCTGCTAACTTAGCCACTGCTTTTGTTAAACCATTTCCCACAAGTAGCGAGAGATTTTCACTTTGAAACAATGCAGTGAGCCATGGCTCAATTGCTTCACGCTGTTTCCTTATACTATCGCTCTCATCAGGATTTTCAGGAGATTTTTCATCATATTTAATTTTATAAACATTCTCTTTGCTCCAATTAATAATTGTTAAACACTTCCTTTCAACAACAAACATTTTGACCAGTGTCTCTTTTTATGGCAAAGTTCTTATAGCTGAACACGTCTTCCTGTATTTATATTCTAACTTCTTCACCCCCGTCGCAAATCCCTGCCAGCCCTTGCATAATTCGGCAAAATTTCCCTGCCTGCCTTTGCACGTTTACACGGGCAAGTTAATATGTGTAAACGTATAAGCGAATAATATATGCGCGGGCAAGCTACCATTAAAAGGCAAGCTCAATTATGTTTCTGGCCTGCCCGGGTTAAAGACATAATTTTACTCGCATTTTTAATAAACCCCTCTCCTGAGGGCGTTTTTTCTGGGAAAAGCCGTGGGCAATGGTAATGCCTTGCCTGTTTCAAGAAAAAGCTAAAAACCTTCCCTTGGGGGCACGTCGGGCACGTCGGGGCTAAAATTTCGCTTTTTATAATATATTTCCCGGCCCGCATATACAGGCCCTCCTCCGGGCAGCCCTGCCCACATTGCCAGGAGGCCCGGCAAAGCGAGAAAGAGCAGCAGCAGGCCCGGGCCTGGGACTTGTGGCTGGATTGCTGGACACAAAATCTGATAGCGAAGGAGATAGGGGTAACACAAAGAACTATTAGCAACTTTTTAGAAAATATGGAACGAATTCCAGATTTTCTGAAACCCCCCGGTTTTTCCGAAAAAACCCCCTGGGGCAATTCCCTGACAAAGGGCCTGCGGTATGCTTGCAACTCCCGGAGTAAAATTATGCTTGTGCACAAAGTTGTACCCGGGGTGGCGCTGTTGGTGCTGGTGGTTGAGGCGTCGGTGTTGGTTTGGTGTTTGTGGGGTTTGTTTGGGTGGTTGAGTTTTCAAGCTTTATTCTTGCCGTGGTTGTTCTAAGCAATGTTCTATATAAACTTCCTTTACTATATCAGCTACTAATGCCCAAAAGGCAAAAATAACAGGCGTAAGGGCCATCCTGTCATACATTCAGGCATACTTTTGCCAAGATGTATATTTTAAACGGCGGGGATCAGTTCACGCTCCAGGCTATATTGGGCCATGAGACAATGGAAAATGGTAGGAAGATATGTTGCCACGTTCACAGAGGATATAGCAGAACGCACCGCAAGTTTCGCCACTGGACTCGCTAGCTAATAAGAAGAGGAAACTTTAATAATCTATTTTTCAAACTTTAAATTCTCTAAAGCAAATTTTAATGCCCGGTTAATCAAGTAATTTCTGCTGTATCCACTCTTATTGGCCAGCTCGTCAAACTTTTCTTGAATCTCTTTGTCAATTCTCACTGTGAAAGTAACAGTTTTTTCTTCTTTAGGTTTAATTATAAACTCTTTATCCATATTTAAATTGTACCCTTTATTTGCAGGCTTTTCTATAACACAACTGAGGTTATGATATAAATTGGTAATTTTTGGTACT
>JAAYPI010000107.1 GCA_012519885.1 Bacteroidales bacterium | reverse complement strand
GCTTCGATTATCGAAAAAGATATTTTATTTAAAGATATTCCTGCATCTATTCAAGTGGGTAGGTATCATTCGTGGGCAGTAGCAAAAGAGGGTTTTCCTGATTGTTTACGCATTACAGCGGTAGATGATGAAGGTACAATCATGGCATTAGCACACAAAGAGTACGATGTGAGGGCTGTGCAATTTCATCCCGAATCGGTGCTAACACCTGATGGAGAAATGATAATGAAAAACTGGTTGGAGAATTAAATCCATGAGATAAACCTTTTGCAGGTATGTATGCAAGCTGATTACCATTTATAATATACAAGAAAAATGAAACAAATATTAACCCGATTATTTGAACAACAAAGTTTGTCGAGAGAAGAAGCAGCCTCTATACTTACCAATATTGGAAATGGTATGTATAACGAGTCGCAAATAGCAGCTTTTATTTCCGTATTTTTAATGCGAGCCATTACTATCGAAGAGTTGGTAGGGTTTAGAGATGCGATGTTGCAATTAGCACTGCCCGCAGATTTGTCTGATTATCAACCTATTGATATTGTAGGAACTGGTGGTGATGGGAAAAATACATTTAATATTTCTACCTTGAGTTGTTTTGTAGTAGCAGGTGCTGGTTATAAAGTAGCCAAGCATGGCAACTATGGAGCCACTTCTATTAGTGGAGCATCCAATGTGTTAGAGTATTTTGGTGCTAAGTTTACTACCGATATGGGTAGCTTACGTCATGCCATCGAAAACTCGGGAGTTGCTTATTTGCATGCACCATTGTTTAATCCAGCAATGAAAAATGTGGCTCCTATTCGGAAAGCTTTAGGCGTTCGTACATTTTTCAATATTCTCGGACCACTCATTAGTCCCGCTCGACCCACACATCAACTATTAGGAGTGTATAACCTGAAAATGATTCGGTTATACAATTATATCAATCAAATTGTAGGAGGTTCGTATGCCTTAGTGCATTCGCTCGATGGGTACGATGAGGTATCGCTAACGGCTGATACGAAAATTGTTAGCAGTTTTGGTGAGGAATTATATTCGCCAGAGCAAATGGGTTTTTCTACCTTAAAACAAGAAGATTTACATGCAGGAAATTCGATAGACGAGGCAGCAGCTATCTTTAAGTCTGTATTAGAAAATTCAAGTACCAAAGCCCAGCAAGATGTAGTGGTAGCCAATTCGGCTTTGGCTATTCGTATTGTGTGTCCAACCAAGTCAATAGCAGAATGCAAACAAGAGGCGTTGGTGTCGTTGCAAAGTGGAAAAGCTGCAACTGCATTTAAGCACTTTTTAGAAAGTTATAAAGGATAAAGATATGACAATTTTAGATAAGATTATAGCTGAAAAACAGCACGAAGTCAGTGCTAGAAAACAAGAGGTTTCGATTCATCAATTAGAGAAATCTTCTACTTTTTCACGACAAACTATTTCGTTAAAAAAAGCCTTACAACAGTCGAATACAGGTATTATTGCCGAATTTAAACGTAAGTCACCTTCTAAAGGCTGGATAGCTGAGCATGCTCAAGCCAATGTTATACCCTTTGGTTATCAACAAGCTGGTGCAACGGGTTTATCCATACTTACCGATTATCCCTTCTTTGGTGGACAAACGAAAGATATTTTAGACGCACGTGAGCAGGTTACTATTCCTATTTTGCGAAAAGATTTTATGATTGACGAATACCAATTAATTGAAGCTAAAGCGATGGGTGCAGATGTTATTTTGCTCATTGCTGCTGCCTTGTCGCCAAAGCAAGTGCTGACTTTAGCCAAGATAGCTCATTCCTTATCGCTAGAGGTATTGCTCGAAATTCACAACGAGCAAGAATTAGCCCATATTTGTGAAGAAGTAGATATGGTGGGGGTAAATAATCGTAATCTAAAAGATTTTATTGTCGATATACAGTATTCTTTTGATTTGGTAGATAAAATACCGAACGAATGTTTGAAAATTAGCGAAAGTGGTTTGCAAAATCCAACGGATGTTATGCATCTTCGGAAAGCTGGTTATCAAGGCTTCTTAATGGGAGAAACATTTATGAAAACAGCCCATCCTGAAAAAGCATTGGCTGCATTTATACAACAACTCAGAGTCAATTAGGTCAACTTAAAGAGAGAATGTCGATGAAAGTGAAGGTATGTGGAATGAAATATCCGCAAAATATTAGAGATTTGGAAGGCTTACATCCAGATTATATGGGTTTTATATTTTATCCCCCATCACCTCGATATGTGGGTGAGGATACTGAGCTAAAAACATTTTTACCCTCCATATCAATTAAAAAAGTGGGCGTTTTTGTGAATGCAGCTTACGAAGAGATAATCAAAATAAGAACAGATTTTTCGTTGGATATGGTGCAATTGCATGGAAACGAACCTATTGCATTATGTACTCAACTTAAACAACAAGGTATACCTGTAATTAAAGCATTTAGTATTTCTTCGCCAGCTGATTTTTTAGATACCAAAGAGTATGTGGATGTGTGTGATTATTTTTTATTTGATACCAAAACACCTCAGTATGGAGGATCGGGACTCAAATTTGATTGGCAAATATTGCAGGCATACACGTATCACGTACCTTTCTTTTTAAGTGGAGGTATTGCTTTAAGCGATGTAGAAGAAATTAAAAAGATTGCACATCCGCAATTGGTAGCGATAGATGTAAACAGTCGTTTTGAAACATCTCCAGCAACCAAAAATATCAACCAATTACAACAATTTATACAAGAAATAAAACAACTAAATACATACTAATATGGATAGGATAGCATCATTATTTGCAACTAAAAAAAATCGAATAATATCAGTGTATTTTACAGCAGGATTTCCACAATTACATGATACCGTAACTATTATAAAGGAGCTTGCACACCAAGGCGTGGATATGATAGAAATAGGGATTCCTTATTCCGACCCAATGGCAGATGGTCCAGTTATACAACATAGTAGTCAGCAGGCACTTGAAAACGGCATGTCGCAAAAATTGCTTTTCGAACAGTTAGCGACTATCCGTCAAGAGGTGTCTATCCCGTTGGTATTTATGGGCTATTTAAATACTATTATGCAATTTGGATTTGAACGCTTTTGTCAGCAAGCAGCACACATTGGCATTGATGGATTAATTATTCCAGATATACCCCTTGATGTGTATGTAAAAGAATACAAAACCATAGTAGAGCAATATGGATTAAAATTTATTTTATTGATTACACCCGAAACCACAGAAGAACGTATTCGACAAATTGATGCCGTAAGTAGTGGATTTGTTTATATGGTATCTTCGGCAGCTACCACAGGCTCGCAACAATCATTTGACACAGAAAAACAAGCCTATTTTCAACGCATTGCAGAAATGAAACTGCAAAACCCTACTTTAGTAGGATTTGGTGTTTCTAACAACTCCACTTACGAGGCAGCATGCACCTATGCTAATGGTGCTATTATTGGTAGCGAGTTTATTAAACAATTACAAAAGCAGTCTTCTATATCTTTGGCAGTAAGCACTTTAGTTTCAACAATTAAAGGGTCGTAATTAACACAAACAACCTTGAAATGTGTTGCGTTCTTGCAAACGTTTATCCAGTTTAGCAATAAACTCGTGGTTTTTTATGCCCCAATTGGGTGCTATACGATATTCGGTAGGCGTTTGCGATACAAAACGTTCAAGGCAAATATGCGAAGGTATATGTTCCATAAAATCGATACACAAATCAATATATTCCTGTAAACTGTACAACGGAATAAACGATGGATTATCTGTGTATTGTTTGGCTAAAGGTGTATTTTTTATAATTTGAAGTTGATGCAATTTGATGATAGCCAGCGGAAGTGTGGCTAATTGTTTGGCATGATTTAATATCGTTTCTCTGTTTTCAGATGGCAATCCCAAAATAATATGTGCTGCCACAGGAATGCCTTTGGCGTATGTTCGCATGATGGCATCAACACTTTCTTCGTACGTATGTCCTCGGTTTATCAGTTCAAGCGTGTTGTTATTTGTACTTTCTACACCATATTCAACTAGTACAAAAGTATTTTTTTGTATTTCATGCAGGTAATCAAGCAATTCGTCCGACATGCAGTCGGGTCGTGTGCCAATTACAATACCCGAAATAGCTGGATGGTGTATGGCTTCGCTGTATTTTTGTTTAATAACTTCCATACTTCCGTACGAATTTGTATACGATTGAAAGTAGGCAAGATATTTTTGATGTGCATGCTTTTTGCCAAAAAAAGAAATACCTTCCTCTATTTGTTGTGAAATGGATGTGTGAGAGCTACAATATGCTGGACTAAACGATTCATTGTTGCAAAACGTACAACCTCCATATCCTTTGTTTCCATCTCTATTGGGGCATGTAAATCCCGCATGAATAGATATTTTCTGGATTCGTTCTGGAAAAAACGCAAGCATATACTGTGAATAATCAAGATATCGTTTTGTGGGCGAAAAATGGGTAGGAATATTCATGCTTTATTATTTTTATAGTGCTGCATAGTTGGCTTAATACAATATCCATGCATGCAAAAAAGCTACGTGCAAAGGTACGATACAAAATTGAAGTATCGAAATAGAACGAATAAAAATCAATACGTAATATTTTTTGAAGTATCACTATTAAGTTGTATTTTTGCTGTTCTTAATTAAAAGTAAGATAGGATGTATAGTGAAGATGATTTAATTTGGCTTGCAGAAAATGGTATTACGCCCGAATCGTTAGAAAAACAGTTACAAATCTTTACCAAGGGAGTTGAACCGCCAGCTATTAAACGTATAGCAACATGCAACGATGGTATTCGTGTTGTAAATGATGCTGAGGTAGAAATGTATCAAACAGCATGGAATGATTATATTGAAAATAACCCAGATAAAACCACTCATTTTATACCAGCATCAGGCACAGCTAATCGTCTTTTTAGAGCATTGTACCGTTTTTATTATTCAGAACATACAGAACCTCAAACAAATATTGAAAAGAATTTTTTTAAACATTTGCAAAGTTTTGCCTTTTTCAATGAGCTAAATGTGATTTGCATTCAAAAAGAAAAAAAAGATATACACGAGTTAATTGAACAAAAGCAGTATAAGCTCATTCTCGAATATATGTTTTTTGAAAAAGGGGCGAACTATAGTCAACTCCCCAATGCATTGTTTAAGTTTCATACGGACAAATCAATGCGATACGCTGCTTTTCAAAAATATTTACCTAAAAAAATTGCCAAATACGCATCATTCGAACACACACGCACACCTATTCAAGAAAATTTATTGGAGTGTGCTATGGTGTCTGGTGTAAAAAAGGGGAACGTTAGAGTATGTTTTACCGTAAATAAGGAACACCTCAATCAAATAGCCGAATATATTGAAGAATATAAAAAACCTATTGAAAAAAAATTATCAGTTAGTTTAGATGTACATTTATCTGTTCAGCATCCTTCTACTCAAACAGTTATTGTTAAAGATGATAATTCTTTTTTTCGCGATAAAGATAACAAAATAACCTTTACCTATGCAGGTCATGGAGCTTTATTGGAGAATTTGAATGCAATTGATGCTGAAATCGTATTTATCAAAAATATTGATAATGCAGTTCCCGACACTCTTAAAAAAACAACATCAAGTTATAAAAAAATGCTTGCTGGCATTTTGTTGTCTACTCGTAACAAAATTCGTTATTATGTAGATCTTCTTGATATGCCAAATTTGCCAGAAGATAAATTAATTGAAATTATTCATTTTGTTGAAAATGAACTGAATGTAAAAAAACAATCTATTTTGAGCTTACCAAAGGGCGTTTTGTTGCAATATCTTAAAGAAAAATTAGATAGACCCTTACGTGTATGTGGAATGGTAAAAAAAGAAGAAGAACAAGGCGGAGAACCTTTTTGGGTTGAACAAAAAGATGGTACCACGAGCTTACAAATAGTTGATTTTTATCAAATAAGTAATGATCAAAAAGCCTTGGAATTGTTTGATACAGCTACTCATTTTAATCCTGTAGATATTGTTTGTTCTATCGTAGATAAGGATGGGTCTAAGTATGATTTATCTAAATTTGTGGATGAAGAAGCATATATTATTGCTCGTAAAAAGAAAAAAGATGAATGGTTAAAACGCCTTGAGTTCCCAGGTTTATGGAATGGAGCTATGGCTCATTGGAATACGATTTTTGTAGAAGTGCCTATTAAAACATTTAATCCTGTAAAAACAATTAATGATTTATTACGATACGAGCATCAAAACCAGTAGGCATGGCAACATTTAATTACGTATTAAAATGAAATTTGTAAGTTTTGTTTTTTTCTTATTATAAAAGTACGATAAAAATATAGATTTTCTTTGCTATTAGTAGAAAATACCCTATATTTGTTAAGATATTTTTCTAAACCACATACCACACGCTCTTTGTAGATATGGAAGAACTAAAATTATTACAAAATGACCCTTGGTTAGCCCCTTATAAAGAGGCAATTCATGGACGATATGCCTATGCTTTGCATAAAGAACAAGCTCTTGTTCAAGAAATGAATTCTTTAGCCGATTTTGCAACCGGTTACCTTTATTTTGGATTACACAAAATATCAGACGGTTGGGTAATGAGAGAGTGGGCTCCCAATGCAACTGAAGTTTTTCTTGTTGGAGATTGTAATAATTGGCAAACTTCTGAGGAGTACCGTTTACATCGTAAAGAAAATGGTGTATGGGAAGGAATATTTAAGGAAGACGCTCTCAAACATCAACAATTGTATAAACTTTTTGTTTGTTGGAATGGCGGTTGTGGAGAAAGAATTCCTGCCTGGGTACGTCGGGTAGTTCAAGATGAAAACACAAAAATATTTAGTGCTCAAGTGTGGAATCCTGAGCAAAAGTATACATTTAAGGTAAATCAATTTGTCCCCAATAAAGATCCTCTGGTAATTTATGAATGCCATATTGGTATGGCAACAGAAGAAGAAAAAGTTGGATCATACCTTGAGTTTAGAGACCTAGTACTGCCTCGTATCAAAAAAGCGGGATACAATTGCATTCAAATAATGGCAATACAAGAGCACCCATATTATGGTTCTTTTGGATACCATGTGTCCAATTATTTTGCAGCATCCTCACGTTTTGGTACCCCAGAAGAACTTAAATCCTTAATAGACACAGCACACGAGATGGGTATTGCTGTTATTATGGACATTGTTCATTCGCATGCCGTAAAAAATGAAACAGAAGGATTGGGTCGTTTTGATGGTACTCCTTACCAATATTTTCACGATGGTCCACGTCGCGAACATCCAGCTTGGGACTCATTGTGTTTTAATTATGGCAAACATGAAGTGTTACACTTTTTGTTATCTAATTGTAAATTTTGGATGGACGAATATAAATTCGATGGTTTCCGTTTCGATGGGGTAACCTCTATGTTATATTTAAGTCACGGTTTGGGCGAGTCTTTTAGTGGATATGCTGATTATTATAATGGAAATCAAGATGGAGATGCCATTTGTTACCTTACGTTGGCAAATAAACTAATACACCAAGTAAATCCGAATGCAATATCGATTGCCGAAGAAATGAGTGGTTTACCTGGTTTAGCCAATAAATTTGAAGATGGTGGCATTGGATTTGATTATCGCATGGCAATGGGTATTCCTGATTTATGGATAAAATACATAAAAGAATATACTGACGAAAATTGGAAACCAGGTCATTTATTTTGGGAATTAACCAACAGAAGATACGACGAAAAAACAATCAGTTATGCTGAAAGTCATGATCAAGCTTTAGTGGGTGATAAAACAATTATTTTCCGTTTGATTGATGCCGATATGTATTGGCACATGGAAAAAGGACATTCTACCTATATGGTAGACAGAGGTGTGGCTTTACACAAAATGATTCGATTACTTACAGCATCAACTATCAATGGTGGATATTTAAACTTTATGGGCAATGAGTTTGGTCATCCAGAATGGATTGATTTTCCACGTCAAGGTAATGGTTGGTCGTATAAATATGCTCGTAGACAATGGAGCTTGGTAGATAACCCTAATTATTTATATCACTCTTTGGCAATGTTTGATAGAGGTATGATTGATATATTAACCAAAACAGATAAATTTCAAGATTCAGGTGTTTATAAATATTGGGATCATTCTGGCGATCAGGTGCTTGCGTTTGCACGTGGTGGTGAGTTATTGTTTGTATTTAATTTTCATCCGTATAATTCGTTTACAGACTATGGCATGTTGGTAGATAAAGGGGAATACGAGGTTGTATTGAATACAGATGCAAAAGAATATGGTGGGTTTGGATTATGTGATGATAGTATTCGACATTTTACCATACCAACTAATGT
Organism: Bacteroidales bacterium; assembly: GCA_012519885.1. Taxonomy (GTDB): domain Bacteria; phylum Bacteroidota; class Bacteroidia; order Bacteroidales; family Paludibacteraceae; genus JAAYPI01. The sequence goes on along the minus strand of JAAYPI010000107.1, from coordinate 11,557 downwards.
GAAAGGGGAAGAAAAAGAGTGGATTAAACTCTATCTCCCATCTCGTACAGCCATGGTTTTACGCAAAGTCTCAAAATAAAGTGTTTTATCAAGATAGTATACATAAAAAATCAGTCAATCAAAAGCAGTTAGCACTACTTGTCGATCCTGATAAATATTCTCAAGAATCACTTGCATTATTTGTTGAGTTAGCTAAAGAAACATTACCTGATTGTATTATGGTGGGTGGCAGTTTGGTGGCTGGTTCTGTAGAGCAAGTAGTGCAGTATATCAAATTACATACAAACATTCCTGTGGTGCTATTTCCTGGAAATAATCATCAATTGTGCAACGAAGCCGATGCTTTATTGTTGTTGTCGTTGTTATCTGGTCGCAATGCTGATTTTTTAATTGGTCAGCATGTAGTAGCAGCAAAAGCCATACGCGATTCGGGTATCGAATCTATTTCTACGGGGTATATCCTTATTGATGGAGGATGTTCTACCAGTGTGGAATATATGAGTAACACTAAACCAATTCCACGTGATAAAGTAGAAATTATTGTAGCCACAGCCATAGCTGGCGAACTAATTGGCAATCGTATGGTGTATTTAGAAGCTGGAAGTGGAGCCATTAATCCTGTATCAAAAGAAGCCATTCAAGCAGTAAGGCAAGCAATTTCACTGCCCATTATTGTAGGTGGAGGTATCCGCACAGTAGAGCAGGCAAAAGATGCGTATCTTGCTGGAGCTGATATGATTGTAGTAGGCAATGCCCTAGAAAAAGATAGGTTTTTTATGCGTGATTTGGCACAAATTAGAGGCTGAGCTTTTATAAAGTTATAATCACACCCTAAAGAGATAGTTGTTTTTAAGTCTCTTTAGGGTGATTTTTTTTCTCTATTGTTTTATCACTTTCATATCCACCACATCTGTTTCAGTTACATAGATACGAAGCATATACATGCCATTTTGCAAATGCGATATGTTCATTTCATTGCCATTAATAACTGTTTGATACACTAGATTACTCTGTAAACTATACACAGAAACCTTGTTTACTTTCTCTGAAAAATAGACTACGTCTTTGGCAGGGTTGGGACTAACAATTAAATTGAAATAGGTAGAGTTTATGTTAGAAGGATCTTCTAAAGGGAGTATTTGATTGAAATTCTTCCATACTTCAGCATTTTTATATGTTTCAACAGCGGAAGCAGGTACATAAAGTACTGACTTCTTAAGGTAGCTAAATACATTCTTATTGATAACAGGAGGAGTCGGATTATGAAAAATAACCTTGCTTAAATAGTAATTACCTGCAAACGCACCATTTCCAATGCTAGTAACAGTACTTGGAATACTAACCGTAGTTAAATCAATACACGAAGAAAAAGTATTTTCCCCAATATTATTCACCCCTTTTTCAATAGTAACTGAGATTAATCTACTACAACTATCAAAAGCTCCATCGCCTATACTAACAACACTCCCTGGTATTGTAACAGAGAGTAAACCGCTACATGCAAAAGCTCCATCACCAATATTAGTAATACTATTTGGAATAGTAACTGAATTCAAACTAGTACACCAAGCAAAAGCAGAATTTCCAATACTATTCACCCCGTTTCCTATCGTAATGGATTCTAAACCAGTACAATCAAGAAAAGCACTATTACCAATACTCGTAACACTGCTGGGGATTGTAACGGAAGTTAACTTTTTACAACCTTCAAAAGCCCTTTCTTGAATACTCATAACATTTGATATAGTATATGAAGTTTTAGATTTACCAGCAGGAAAACAAACTAAAGTATCGTTATTCTTACTAAACAATATACCTTCTATACTTGTATAATGTTTATTATTGCCGTCTACATTAACCATCGTTAAGCTATCACAAGCTGAAAAAGCTCCATTACCAATACACGTAACACTGCTTGGAATTGAAGCGGAAGTTAACTTACTACAACCTGAAAAAGCACCTTCACCAATATAAGTAACACCATCTGGAATAGTAACCGAAGTTAAACCACATAAAGCAAATGCTTCATTACCAATACGAGTTATACTTTTTGGCATATCAATATTATTTATTATACTATAATATTTAAAAGCCTCTTTTCCAATACTAGTAACACTATACGTTTTTGCATCATAGTTTACTGTTTCGGGGATGACAATATTGCTCGAATTAATTTCAGAGCTACCATCAATTATAATTTCTACACTACTATCGTCAATAATCGTGTAAATAAACACATTTTCTTTAAAATTTTGTGCAAGTGTAGTTTTTACTGAGACTAGAGATAAAATCGCTACAAGGCAGAATATAATTTTTGTTTTCATAGTTTTCATTATTTTGTGTATTACACAATCTGCGTTTCTTGCAGTTTTTTGTACACCCCATTTTCTTGCAACAAAGCCTCGTGTGTGCCTCTTTCTACTATTTTACCATCAAGAAGAACACAAATTTCGTCAGCATTTTTGATAGTAGATAGTCGGTGAGCTATAACAACACTGGTTCTATTTTTCATTAGTTTTTCGATGGCTTCTTGCACTAATTTTTCTGATTCAGTGTCTAAAGCAGATGTGGCTTCGTCTAATATTAATATTGGAGGGTTTTTTAATATTGCTCTAGCTATGCTTATCCGTTGACGTTGTCCACCAGATAACTTACTGCCTCTATCTCCGATGTTTGAATCATACCCTTGTTCGGTAGCTGAAATAAAATCGTGTGCATTGGCAATTTTTGCTGCGGCAATTACCTCATCCATCGTGGCATTTTCTACACCAAATGCAATATTATTATAGAAAGTATCATTAAATAAAATGGCTTCTTGATTCACATTACCCATCAAATCGCGTAAGCTATGCAAGTTTATTTCTTTAATATTTACACCATCAATACGTATTTCTCCCTCTACCACATCCCAAAAACGAGGTATCAAATCGACTAAGGTAGATTTTCCTGAGCCTGATTGACCCACTAATGCAATGGTTTTACCCTTTTCAATTGTTAGGTTGATATTACGTAATACCCATGCGTTTTGATATTTAAAACTCACATTTTTAAATTCGATCGAATGATTAAATCCAGAAATCTCTTTTCCGTTTACGGTGTGTAATGAATTTTGTGTGTGCAAAATCTTATCAATTCTTTCGAGCGATGCCATGCCTTTTTGCACGCTATAAGCAGCTTTTGATAGTTCTTTTACAGGATTGATAATGCTGTAAAAAATTAAGATGTAATAAATAAATACAGATGCAGTTAATGCTTCGGAATTGCTCGTTAAAATAAGATTGCCACCATAACACAACACGGTTGCTATTACCACTGTACCCATAAATTCGCTCATCGGATGTGCCAATAAATACCGACCCTGAATTTTATTGAGTGTGCCTCGTAAGCGATTGTTTAGTGCTACAAATCGTGAAATGATTTTCTTTTCCGCATTGAATGCTTTAATAATGCGTAATCCACCCAATGTTTCCTCTATTTGGGAGGTTAATTCTCCTGTAAGAATTGACCCTTCGAGCGATTTTCGTTTAAGCGATTTTCCTACCTGTCCAATAAAATATCCACTTATTGGCAATAGTACCATTACAAATAACGTAAGTTCCCAACTTATTGTAAACATAACGATAATGTAAGTAAGAATCATCAAGGGGTTTTTAAATAACATATCCAGCGAACTCATGATTGAAGCTTCTACTTCATTTACATCTAAGGTCATGCGTGACATGATATCACCTTTTCGTTCTTCGTTAAAAAAACCAATAGGTAAATGCACAATTTTTGCAAAAATCATATTTCGCAAGTCGCGTAATACCCCTGTGCGTATGGATACCATAAAGAAACTACCTAGATAGGCTGTTGCAACTTTCAAAAATGTCATTAATATGAGAAAAGAAGAGAGGATAATAAGTACGGTTAACGCTCCACTTTTGTCAATTAAATCGGTTGTGTAATAATAAAGGTTATTTTTCAGTACATCAAACAATTCGCTCATTGGCACATTGTGTGTGCTTTGTAATTCATATACTACGGCTTTTGTATTAAACAATATTTCGAGTATCGGAATAATAAGTGCAAAGGAGAACAAACTAAAAATTGTTGATAGTAAATTGAACAAAACATTTAGCCCTACATATTTTTTGTATGGAGGGATAAATCGTTTTAGTAGAATAAAAAATCGTTTCATTTATACAGTATGGTTAATTATAATCCAGTATAATTATGCGGTATAATAGCTCGCAATTCTGCTTTTACAGATTCGCTTACTTGCAAAGTCTCGATAAATGAAGCAATAGATTCGGCATTAACCTCGGTATTGGTGCGAGTTAATTCTTTTAGTGTTTCGTATGGTTTTGGATAATTTTCTCTACGTAAGATGGTTTGAATCCCTTCGGCTACTACATTCCAACAATTATCTAAGTCTCTTTTTAAGCTTGCTTCATTCAAAATTAATTTACTAAGTCCTTTGAGAGTACTTTTGATAGCAATTAAATTATGAGCCATTGGAACCCCTACATTGCGTAAAACAGTCGAGTCGGTAAGGTCTCTTTGCAAGCGTGATATGGGTAATTTGCCCGCTAAATGTTCTAAAATAGCATTGGCAATACCTAAGTTTCCTTCTGCATTTTCAAAATCGATTGGATTCACTTTGTGTGGCATCGCAGATGAACCAACTTCCCCTGCTTTAATTTTTTGTTTGAAATACTCCATTGAAATATATGTCCAGAAATCTCTGTTCATATCTATCAGAATAGTATTGATACGTTTTATGGCATCGAAAAGTGCTGCTAAATTATCGTAATTAGATATTTGGGTTGTCCATGGTTCTCTTTCTAAACCTAAATAATTTTTTACAAAAGAATTACCAAAGTCAATCCAATTGATAGTAGGATAGGCTACATGGTGAGCGTTAAAATTTCCTGTTGCTCCACCCATTTTTGCTGAAATAGGAGTCTGTTTTAACAACACAATTTGTTGCTCTAGTCGGCTTACAAATACCCTAATTTCTTTGCCTAAACGTGTAGGAGATGCTGGTTGTCCGTGAGTTTTAGCCAGCATAGGGATGTGTTCCCATTTCGTTGCTAATTGCTCCAATTCATCTACTAATTGCTGTAAAACGGGCAAATACACAGTGTATAGGCAGTCTTTAATTGATAATGGAACAGCTGTATTATTAATATCTTGGGATGTGAGTCCGAAATGAATAAATTCTTTATAATCAGATAGCCCAATTTCATCAAATTTATCTTTAATAAAATATTCTACTGCTTTTACATCATGGTTGGTGATGCTTTCTGTGTCTTTTACTTTTTGAGCATCAGCTACTGAAAAAGAGGTGTATATAGAGCGTAGAACTGGAAAAACCTTTTTTTCTATGTTGTTAAGTTGAGGTAAAGGAAGTTCGCACAAAGCTATAAAGTATTCGATTTCTACTTGTACTCTGTATCTAATTAGTGCGTATTCAGAAAAATAGTTTGTAAGTTCGTCAACTTTGGAACGGTATCTACCATCAACGGGTGAGATAGCAGTTAGTAAATTTAAGTTAGTCATATAAATAGATAATTAATAGAAGTGCAAAGGTACAATTATTTACACATAATTACAATATATCCGATGGTAAGATATCTGATATTGGTGTAAAAAATAAATGACTTGGAACCATTGTCCAAGTCATTTATTACGTATATATTTTGTTTTTTATACAAACAAGAAATAAGTAAGAATGTAGAGTGGGAGTAAAATAACCAAAGAAAATTTAAAAATATAGCCAAAGAAACTAGGCATTTTTATGCCACTACTTTCGGCTATAGCTTTTACCATAAAGTTAGGACCATTACCAATGTAGGTCATAGAACCAAATAAAACAGACCCCATAGATATTGCTGTTAATAACAGTTCTGGAACGCCTGCTACTTCTGCTACAGCTGCTCCTTCTTGCACTAGTCCTAAGGCTACTCCATGCATCGCTACAGCTGTAGGAGCATTATCTAAAAACGAACTTAAACTACCTGTCATAAAGTAGAATTGCCATCCTTCACTTAATCCAAAACTAGCCGCATTTTCTTTTAAATACAATAATGCAGGTACCATCGTAATAAAGATACCTAAAAATAAAGCTGCAACTTCGTAAATAGGAGTCCATGAGAATCCTTTCATTTCGCGTGTTTTCTTTTTGGTAATATCCATGGATACTAAAATAAACCCAATTAAAATAATTTCGCGTAAATATTTAATCCAAAGAGATCCATGAGGATTGCCCATTTCTGGAATATAATTTACATTGACAAAAGCTACACATAAAATTACTCCAATCAGCAAAAAGAAATTCTTACTACCCCCAATACGTAAAGGTTCTACGTTTGCATTATCGCTTTCTATTGCTTCTGGTTTTTCCTTATTATAATATCTCCTATCTAACAAATAGTATAACCCAATTAGAACGGTACCTACAAATAACCATTCAGGAAGCATATGTAAAAACCAACCAAAATCAGCTCCACGTAGATATAATAGGAATAATGGAGGATCTCCGAGTGGAGTAAGTAATCCTCCTGCATTTGCTACGGCAGCAATAAAAAATAGAATGGTATGTGTTTTATACATACGTTGGCTATTGGTTGTAATTAATGGGCGAATTAAGAGCATGGCTGCTCCTGTTGTACCCATAATAGACGCTAACACGTACCCAATTGCCATAAATAAGGTATTAATTTTTGGTTTGGCTTGAATGTCTCCCGTAAGAAATAAGCCACCAGAAATAACGTACAAAGATGTAAGTAAAATTATAAAAGGAACATAATCGAACATTATTTGATGTTCTAAATCATGGCTAAATCCATTTATAATCAGAAAGATAACTGTTGGTATACTCAGTAAGAATGAAACCAATAATTTGTTTTTGTTTTGCTCCCACCAGTGTTCCCATAAAAGAGGACCAATGGCAATCATAATGAGCATCAATGCAAAAGGGGCAGATGCCCAAATTGGCATAGCAACGTGCTGTGCAACATCAGAAACATGTTCCATAGAAATTGAATTTTAAGGTAAAATAATTTATTTAAAAAATATTGAAAACTAATCTAATTTAAGTACCTCCATAAACGCTTTTTGTGGTACTTCTACTGAACCAATTTGCTTCATTCGTTTTTTTCCTTTTTTCTGTTTCTCCAGTAGTTTACGCTTTCGTGAAATATCGCCCCCATAACATTTTGCTGTAACATCTTTGCGTACAGCTTTAATGGTTTCGCGGGCAATAATTTTTGAACCAATGGCAGCTTGAATAGCGATATCAAACTGCTGACGAGGAATTAATTCGCGTAATTTCTCGCACATTCTACGACCAATTGTAACCGCATTATCAAAGTGAGTGAGTGATGACAGGGCATCTACTGATTCTCCATTTAATAAAATATCTAGTTTTACCAATTTTGAAGGACGAAATCCGCTGATATGGTAATCAAACGAAGCATATCCTTTGGAAATGGACTTCAATTTATCATAAAAATCAAAGACTATTTCTCCCATAGGCATATCGTAAATTAATTCGATACGATTAGATGAAATATAATCTTGTTTTATCAATTCTCCTCTTTTTCCCAAACACAAACTCATGATAGAACCAATAAAATCCGTTCGTGTAATAATTGACGCTCGTATATAAGGCTCTTCTATTCTGTCAATCAATGTTATATCTGGCATTCCTGATGGATTGTGAACGTCGAGCACTTCGTTTTTACGCGTATATATTTTATACTGTACGTTGGGTATTGTCGTAATTACATCCATGTCAAATTCACGATCAAGTCGTTCTTGTACAATCTCCATGTGCAACATGCCTAAAAATCCGCAACGAAAGCCAAAACCTAAAGCAGCTGATGACTCTGCTTCAAAAGTAAGAGACGCATCATTCAATTGTAATTTCTCCATTGACGCTCTTAGGTCTTCAAAGTCCTCTGAGTCAATAGGATATATACCGGCGAAAACCATTGGCTTTACTTCTTCAAACCCCTCAATGCCTTTTTCGCAAGGACGTTTTACATGTGTAATAGTGTCGCCAACTTTTACTTCTTTAGATACCTTAATGCCTGAAATAATATATCCAACATCACCACAACGTAATTCTTCTCTTGGTTCCATACCTAAACGAAGCACGCCAATTTCATCAGCAAAATACTCTTTTCCAGTATTAAAGAATTTTACTAAATCGCCTTTGCGTATAGTTCCGTTTTCAATTTTCATATAGGTAATAATTCCCCTGAAAGAGTTGAATACAGAATCAAATACCAAACATTGCAAAGGAGCTTCTGGGTCTCCTTTCGGCGGATGTATGCGTTTGACAATTGCTTGTAATATTTCTTGTATACCTAAACCGGTTTTTCCGCTAGCTTTTATAATTTCATCCGATTTGCATCCCAGCAATTCTACAATTTGGTCTTCAACTTCCTCAGGCATGGCACTATCCATATCCATTTTATTCATAATAGGAATAATTTCCAAATCATGTTCAATAGCCATGTATAGGTTAGAGATCGTTTGAGCCTGAATGCCTTGCGTAGTATCTACAATTAACAAAGCACCTTCGCAAGCAGCAATTGAACGAGATACTTCATACGAAAAATCTACGTGTCCTGGAGTGTCAATGAGATTGAGTACATATTTTTCTCCTTCATATATGTAGTTCATCTGAATAGCATGACTTTTGATGGTAATGCCTCTTTCTCGTTCCAAATCCATATTATCAAGTACTTGAGCTTGCATCTCTTTTCCTGTAACTGTGCTAGTCTCTTCGAGCAGACGATCGGCTAAGGTACTTTTACCATGGTCAATATGGGCAATAATACAAAAATTGCGAATATTTTTCATCCGTTCTAATTATTATTTTAAGACCCACAAAGATAGTGAATAATTATAGACTAAAACATAAAAAAGAGATGAAAAAACTGTTTTTTTATAAATCAATTTTCGATGATTATTCTACATTTATGTGCGTAAAATCACAAATTTTGACTAATTTTGTGAGCTATTTCCAAAAAAAGGACTATTTGCTGTCTTTTTGATGATTTATTAAACTAAACCGAAGATAATTATGTTTGAAAATTTAAGTGAACGCCTCGAACGATCGTTTAAAATTCTTAAAGGGCAGGGTAAAATTACTGAAATAAATGTAGCAGAAACATTAAAAGATGTGCGTAAAGCTCTTTTGGATGCCGATGTTAACTATAAAATAGCCAAGACATTTACCGATACGGTTAAAGAAAAAGCTTTGGGAATGAATGTGCTAACAGCAATTAAGCCCAACGAGTTGATGGTTAAAATTGTGCGTGATGAGTTAGCCTTGTTGATGGGTGGAACATCCGTGGATATTAATACCAAAGGTTCGCCTGCTGTAATTTTAATGTCTGGTTTGCAAGGTTCAGGAAAAACTACTTTCTCGGGCAAATTAGCCAAAATGCTGAAATCAAAGAAAGGAAAAAATCCTTTACTTGCTGCTTGTGATGTGTATCGTCCAGCTGCTATCGAGCAATTAAAAGTGCTTGGCGAACAAATAGGCGTTCCTGTTTATAGCGAAATAGAAAACAAAAATCCCATTCAGATAGCTCAAAATGCCATTGCTTTTGCTAAAAAGAACGGACACGATTTGTTGATTATTGATACAGCGGGTCGTTTGGCTATTGATGAGCAAATGATGAACGAAATAGCTGCCATTAAACAAGCTATTCAACCGCAAGAGATTTTGTTTGTGGTGGACTCGATGACGGGTCAAGATGCTGTGAATACTGCAAAAGAATTTAACGATAGACTTGATTTTACGGGAGTTGTGCTTACTAAATTAGATGGTGATACCCGAGGTGGAGCGGCTTTATCTATTCGTTCGGTAGTGGATAAACCTATCAAATTTGTAGGAACGGGCGAAAAAATGGAAGCCATTGATCAGTTTCATCCCGAACGTATGGCAGATAGGATTTTGGGCATGGGTGATATTGTGTCGTTAGTAGAAAAAGCCCAAGAACAATATGACGAAGAAGAGGCTCGTAGGGTAGCGAAAAAAATTGCCAAAAATCAGTTTGATTTCAATGATTTTATGGGTCAAATTCAGCAAATCAAAAAGATGGGTAACCTAAAAGATTTGGCAGCAATGATACCAGGTATGGGCAAAGCCATGAAAGATGTTGATATTAAAGATGATGCGTTTAAAGGCATTGAGGCAATGATACAATCTATGACTCCTGCCGAAAGAGAAAATCCTCAATTACTGAATGGTACACGTAAAATGCGTATTGCCAATGGTAGTGGTACTTCTATACAAGAAGTAAACAAATTGATAAAACAATTTGATGGCATACGAAAAATGATGCGTATGGTACAAAGGAATGGTAATAAATTCCCCAAACTCAAATAAAAGAACTATGCAACTTATTGACGGAAAGGCGATAGCGGATATTATTAAACAAGAAATAGCAGTAGAAGTAGCAACTATAAAGAGCATGGGTCAACGACCTCCACATTTGGCGGCTATTTTGGTAGGACATGATGGTGGTAGCGAAACGTATGTGGCTCATAAAGTAAAAGCTTGCGAGCAATGTGGATTTGATTCTACGCTGATACGATACGAAGATACCGTTACTGAAACTGAATTGTTGGCAAAAATTAGTGAATTAAATAACGATACTGCCATAGATGGATTCATTGTACAGTTGCCTTTGCCAAAACATATTTCAGAACAAAAAATTATCGAAGCCATTGATTATCGCAAAGATGTAGATGGTTTTCATCCAATTAATGTAGGACGCACTTCTATTGGATTGCCTGCATTTGTGTCGGCTACACCAGCTGGTATAATGGAATTGCTTAAACGTTATGGAATTGCTACTGCTGGCAAACATTGTGTGGTGCTAGGAAGAAGTAATATTGTAGGCAAACCTGTGGCAAATTTAATGATTCAAAAGGCGTATCCGGGCAATGCTACGGTTACGGTATGTCATAGCTATTCGGCTGATTTAGTGGAGCAATGCCAAAAAGCAGATATTATAATTGCGGCATTGGGTCAACCAAATTTTGTAAAGGGAAATATGGTAAAAGACGGTGCTGTGGTAATTGATGTTGGAACAACCCGTGTGCCATCTACTACAACTAAATCGGGCTTCAAACTTACAGGTGATGTATTGTTTGATGAAGTAGCTCCAAAATGTTCGTACATAACTCCAGTACCTGGTGGAGTAGGTCCAATGACCATTGTGTCGTTGATGCGAAATACCTTATTGGCTGCTAAAAAGGAGTTGTTTAAATAATCTCGAACGTATTCTCCAAATACTAAAGCCAAGTACTTTTCGTGCTTGGCTTCAACTTATCTTTTTGTTTTCAGTTTACACGTGCTTGTACAATTCTATTTAAGGGAAAAAATATTCTGATAGATACCTAATTCTATTAAAATATTTGTACTTGTTTTATACTCAAGAATCACTAATTAATATTAAATCGCTATTTGTCTGCTAATAAATTATTATTTATTTCTATATTATTTTATTTATTTGTTATATTATTTTTATCTTTTTGTATAAAATGT
>JAAYPI010000013.1 GCA_012519885.1 Bacteroidales bacterium | reverse complement strand
CCTCGGCGTTCATATTTTTCCCACCTTCTAGGCAAGAGGCGTATGCCTTTCCCAGGGCAAAGTGGCAAGAGGCATTTTCATCAAAAAGGGTATTGTAAAACAATATGCCCGTGTTAGAAATAGGAGAATCGTGGGAAACAAGGGCAACTTCACCAAGCCGTTTTGCACCCTCATCTGTTGCCAAAAGCTGGGCAAGGTTTTCACGACCTTTTTTTGCCCCGAAATCTATTACAAGTCCATCTTTAAATTCAAACCAAAACTCATCAATGAGGTTTCCTTGATAATTCAATGGTAAGGAAGAAAAAACCTTGTATTATGTACAAAGGAAATACAAAAAAAACACTTGCATCTTTTTTATTATCACTTACAAATGAAGGAGATAAAATATGATACTGACAATCGATGTAGGAAATACACAAATCTTAGGTGGCTTATGGGAAAACAACAAAATCGTTTTACGGTTTAGAAGAATTACTGGCACTTCGACAAGCTCAGATGAATTGGGTTTGTTTTTACGCTCAGTAATAAGAGAAAACGGATTTGATCCTGCATTGGTAAAAAGCATCGCATGTTGTAGTGTTGTTCCTGAAATAAACCATTCTCTGGGAAGTGCTTGTTTAAAATATTTTGAAATTGAAGCCTTATTTGTTCAAGCAGGAACTAAAACAGGACTCAAAATAAAATATCCAAATCCTCGAGAAATTGGTGCAGATAGAATCGCAAATGCAATTGGTGCAATAGAACTTTTTCCAGATAAAGATATTGTAATTATCGATATGGGAACAGCAACAACCTTTGATGCTATAACATACGACAAAACCTACTTGGGTGGCTCAATAACAAGCGGACTTACAATGTCTATGCAAGCACTTGCAGAAAAAACTTCAAAACTACCAACAGTTGAAATTCTTGCAACCAATCAAGCATGTGGCACTTCTACTGCACAAGCAATTCAATCAGGATTATATTTTGGACATATTGGGCTTGTAAAAGAATTGATAAATCGTTTTTCTACAGAATGTTTTAATGGACGCAAACCACTTATTATTGCAACTGGAGGTTTTGCGAGAATGTTTGAAAAAGAAAAACTCTTTGACTTTGTTGAAGTAGATTTAGTTCTTATTGGACTAAAAAAAGCACACGAATTAAATAAGGAAATAAAATGAAAATAGAAGTTTTGAAATCAAAACTCCATCGTGCTTGCGTTAGTGGTGCTGACTTACATTATGAAGGTTCCATATCAATAGATTCCAAGTTACTCAAAGCAGCAAACATGTATGTGTATGAACGTGTTGATATTTATAATATTAATAATGGACAACGTTTTTCTACTTATATAATTGAAGGCAAAGAAGGTGAAATAGCTCTCAACGGCGCAGCAGCCCGTCTTGCTATGCCTGGAGATCGCATTATTATTGCAACTTATACACAGATAGAAACTGATCTTGCATCTAAGTGGAAACCTGTTGTGGTTCTTCTTGATGAAAACAATTTAATTGTATAAAAAAAGGACTATTTGTCTTGACATTAAGTCGATGTTTTTTTATTATTTACTTATATTCTTCAGGGCGGGGTTAAATTCCCCACCGGCGGTAAAGCCCGCGACGCATTTTTATGCTTGATTCGGTGAAATTCCGAAGCCGACAGTATAGTCTGGATGGAAGAAGATACTCGAAAAACGTTATTCACTTTGTATTTATTACACCCATGAATAAATGTGTTTTTATTGTATTCCCTGAAAATACTATCTTATTTTTGGGGTTTTTTTATGCTTTCTTTAAATCATGCTTTTTTTATGGACGAAGCAATTACGCTTGCTCGCAACGGAGAAGGGTCAACAAGGCCAAACCCACTTGTGGGAGCGATACTTGTACAAAATAATAATATAGTTGGTAAGGGCTGGCATAAAAAAGCAGGAGAAGCACATGCTGAAGTAAAAGCTATTTCTGATGCCAAATCACATGGAATAACTGATTTTTCAAAAACGAGCCTCTATGTTACGTTGGAACCTTGTGCTCATTTTGGAAAAACAGCTCCTTGTGTTGATCTTATTATTCAAAATAAAATAAACACTGTCATTATCGGGATTCTTGATCCAAACCCAAAAACTGCTGGAAAAGGAATAGCAAAACTCAAAAAAGCAGGCATTTTTGTTCTCGTTGGTGTACAAGAAAAAGAGTGTAAAACACTTAATGAAGTCTATCTTACGTGGATGACAAAAAAAAGACCCTTTATCTTTCTTAAAATGGCAAGTTCTTTTGATGGATCCACAAAGTCCTCTGAAACAACCCATAAAAACGCAACACGCAACTATATTTCTTGCACTGAATCACTTAAAGACACGCATGACCTTAGAGCAAAATATACGGGAATAATGGTCGGAATTCATACGATACTAGAAGATAATCCCCATCTTAATGTACGAGGAAAACCTGGAGAAAATCCAATTCGCATTATTGTAGATTCTCGATTTAGAACACCACCAACAGCAAATATTATTACAAGCTTGAAAACAAAAGGCAATAGAACAATCATTGCTGGCATTTTTCCGCAATCAAAAATAATTGAACAACGAATAAAAACACTGTCCAACTTGGGAGCAGAAATACTCATAATTAAATCTGATGATTCTTTAATTAATAACAGTTCTTCACAAAAACACGTACACCTTCCTTCTCTCATGTATACACTTGCTTCAATGGATATTGATAGCTTACTTTTGGAAGGCGGCATCACACTCGCTCATTCAGCTCTTAAGCATAATCTTGTAGATCGAATACGATTATATATTTCACCACAATTTTCTTTTTCTAACTTTCCCAAAGGTATACTTTCAACAAGCCAAATTGGATGTGATGCTGTTATTGATTGGAAAAAGGAGGAAGAATGTTTACAGGCATAATCGAAGAAGTTGGAAGTATAATCGCTATACAGAAAAATAATCAGCTAGCAACTCTAAATCAAACAAATAAAGTATCGCACCAAGGATTTTCAATGCAAATACGAGCGAAAAAAGTTCTTGAAGAAAGCAAAATAGGAGACAGTATTTCAGTAAATGGAGTTTGTTTAACACTCACAAATATTGGCATTGATTTTTTTACTGCAGATGTTTCCGAAGAAACCTTAAAAAAAACAGCATTTCTTTCGTATCGATCAGGAACACTTGTAAATCTTGAAAGAGCAGCAAGACTCTCAACAAGGATTGGCGGGCATTTAGTACAAGGTCATGTTGATACAACAACAAAAATTGAATCAATACAAAAAACATATAATTCAAACATTTTTCGTATTGCCTGTCCCAAACATTTACGAAAATACTTAGCTGAAAAAGGTTCTGTTGCACTTGACGGTGTTAGCCTCACGCTTTGTCAACTTGATAGCACAAGTTTTTCTGTAAGCCTCATTCCACTTACACTTACAAGCACAACATTCAAAAACAAAAAAGCAGGAGAGGCAATCCACTTGGAATGTGATAGTATCGCCAAACATATTGAATCAATTTTACTATATGGAGATAGAAATGGAAAAAATTAAAACTGCATTAGAAGATCTTGCAAAAGGAAAAATCATTATTGTTATTGATGATGCAGCAAGAGAAAATGAAGGAGACCTTGTTGCAGATGCAACAAAAGCAAATGCCGAAACAATTAACTTTATGGCTAAATATGGTCGAGGACTTATTTGTGTACCAATGGAAAAAAAAGATTTAAATAACCTTGGCTTACATTCTATGGTGAGTTTTAATCAAGACCCTCATGGCACCGCTTTTACAATTTCTGTTGATCACAAACAATCGAGCACGGGAATTTCTGCAGCAGAAAGAGCAAACACCATATCAAAGCTTGCAAAGTCAAGCACCAGTGCAAATGATTTTCGATCACCTGGACATATCTTTCCACTCGCAGCCGATGAAGGAGGTGTTTTTAAAAGAGCTGGACACACTGAAGCTGCAATCGATCTTATTCGACTTTCTCGCTCTCAGACTAATAGAGACCGAATAGCAGGTGTTATTTGTGAAATTATGAATGAAGATGGCACTATGGCTCGGGAAAAAGATTTAACAGAATTTGCAAAACAACACAATCTTTCAACAGTACGAATTGCAGATATTATAGCATATCGTGCAACACAAGAAAGTTCTATAAAGCTCGAAAGCACTGCACAACTCCCGACAAAATATGGAAAATTTACGATGTATGCATTTATCGAAAAAAAAACAGGCTTAGAACATATTGCATTAGTTTTTAATAGTTCTACATTACACAGAGAAAATATACTCTGTCGTGTACATTCAGAATGTCTTACAGGTGATGCACTCGGCTCCAAACGTTGCGACTGTGGAGAACAATATGATACTGCTATGCAAATGATTTCAAACGCTCGAGCAGGAATACTTTTATATCTTAGACAAGAAGGACGGGGAATTGGACTTGCAAACAAAATAAAAGCCTATGCTTTGCAAGATACTGGAGTAGACACCGTAGATGCAAACCTACAACTCGGTTTTCCAGCAGACAATAGAGATTATCGCATTGCAG
The DNA here is from genome assembly GCA_012519885.1 of Bacteroidales bacterium. Classification (GTDB taxonomy): domain Bacteria; phylum Bacteroidota; class Bacteroidia; order Bacteroidales; family Paludibacteraceae; genus JAAYPI01. The sequence goes on along the minus strand of JAAYPI010000013.1, from coordinate 3,357 downwards.
CAGATATACTCCGAAACTTAAATATTAATTCAATTAAACTAATTACAAACAATCCCGAAAAAATTGATTCTCTCACACAATACGGTATTCATATTAGCGAGCGAATACCACTTATAATAAAACCAAACCCAGATAATATTCGCTATTTAACAACAAAACAAGAACGAATGCATCATTTATTAGGAGGAAAATAAAATGAAACTGTACGAAGGAAATCTTATTGCAAAAGACACAAAGATTGCAATTGTAGCTGCACGATTTAATGATTTTATAGTATCAGAACTTATTTCTGGTGCCCTTGATTCTCTCAATCGTCATGGGCTTTCAAAAGACTCAGTAGAAATAGTGAAGGTCCCTGGAGCTTTTGAAATTCCACTCATAGCACAAAAATGTGCTGCAAAACCCACAATCGATGCAGTCATTTGTCTCGGTGCTGTTATTCGAGGATCAACACCTCACTTTGAGTATGTATGTGCTGAAGTTTCAAAAGGCTGTGCTCATGTTTCACTTTCGAGCGGAAAACCTGTTATTTTTGGAGTCCTTACAACCGATTCTATTGAACAAGCTATAGAAAGAGCAGGAACAAAAGCAGGAAATAAAGGCTTTGATGCTGCAACTTCTGCAATCGAAATGGTAAACCTAATACGAAGTTTATAAAAAATTTGAAATAGACAATTTTCACCTTACATGCTACAATTTGTGCTATGGTTAAATCAGCTATTTCAAAACCCATTATCGTGGTTTTCCCAGTTCTCAGTTTTCTTTTAGGTGTATTAGGTTGTTTTCTTTCTATGTAATACTATAGCTCTTTTTGTTTTGTTTTTATTTTTATCTGGCTTTTCTGTTTTTTTCTTATTTATTTTTATCAAAGAATTGCTTTGGGTAAAAGCTATAAAAAAAGATTTATCAGATGTATTACATACATTATCTCGAAGACTCGGTCGTGCTATTTCTTCTTTTGGAGCTGGCGATATTGGCTTTCATATTTCACGTGTTCTCGATCAAGTATCTGTTGCAGAAACAACTGCTGTTGCAGAATTGCTCTTAACTGGTACCAATGACTTTAACTCAATAACAGACAATCCTTCACAACGCTTATGTTTTATTGGAGCAAGCGGTTATCAAGAAGGACTTGTTGCTGGTCAAAATATTGCTCGTCTCCTTAATGGAAAAGGCAGCTTTGTTTGTTTTTTCCCCGATTATAACCAAACAAATCACGTTTTAAGAATGAAGGGTTGTGTAGATTTTCTTGCTGAAAATTTTCCTGCAATAAAATGTTGTGGCGTTTTTGAAGCAAAAGGAAGCCCTGAATTTTCCGCGGAATTATTACGAAAAACAGTAGCAAAAAACCCTGATCTTTCTCTTGTATATATTACCGATGGTCATACTCCTTCTGAAGTTGGCAATGTGATACGTAGTCAAAAGCTAAATATAAAAATGGTAGTCTATGATGGCGTTTCTTCAAACATACAGATGCTCAAAGAAGGAATTGTTACTGCTGTAATAGAACAAAGCCCCTATAGTCAAACATTCGATGCAGTGATGCATTTATACAATGCGTGCGAAGCGGGTTGGCGACCAATGTCGAGCAAAATGTATATGGAGCCGCTTTATTTAGATATTTCAAACTACAAATATTATTGGGACGAAGCAAAAGATATTCGAATCTTACGTGATGAAGAAATATATAAATTGGCAAAACCAGAACCAAACCGAAGCAAAAAGCAATATCGTTTTGCAGTTCTCATGCCTCAGCTTACAGGTTTTTTTGCTGGGTTATTAGCTGGAATTGAAGGTGCACAAGAAGCTTTAAAAAGATTCAATGTAAGTATAGAAGTAATTGATCTTTATCATAACCAAGAAGAATTTGGAAGTGCAAAATATTATGTTCCTGAAATTCAACGATTGATACGTGAAGGCTATGATGGTTTTTCTACAAGTGTAATCGATGCGAATATTATACCTACCATAAATGAAGCAGTAAAAGCTGGATTGAAAGTTACAACATTTAGCACAGAACCAAGTAACTTTAGAGAAATTATTGTCAATATTATGGACAATATAAAACAGCTTGCGTCTATGAGCCAAGAACTTGCTTCTGCTGTTGAACAATCCTCACGTGCAAACTCTCAAATGAGTACCGCAATTAAAGAAATTAATGAAGATATAAGCCAACAAAAAAATAAAATTGATGACAATGATACACAGCTTTCCAAAATGAATACCATGGTAACTGATGTTCAATCTGCTCTTTCTGGATATGTCGAACTTGTTGAAAAAATCCACTTAAACTCTCAAGACGGGGATCGAGCAATTGATTTAACTGTAACTGATGCACTTTCTCTTAAAAAAACAATGGAAAGCATTGAATCAGAACTTCTTTCTTTCAATGAAAAACTTGCACTTGTAAGTAAGTTTGCAGTGACTATTGAAAACTTTTCTGAAGAAACCAATGTGCTTGCTATAAATGCTTCTATACAAGCAGCACGGGCTGGTAATGCAGGTAAAACATTTTCTGTTGTAGCTGGAGAAATTCGCTCTCTTGCTGAAAAATCTCGAAACACTGCAGAAAACATTAGCTCTATTGTAAAAGATATTACACATTCAATGAAACAAATCCTTGGAGTTACAGAAAAAGGCTCATCAGAAGTGCTTACTAATATAGAAAAAGCTCGTTTAGTACAAGAAGCATTTTCATCTATTAGAAAGGCTCTTGGAGATGCAGAACGATCAATAGAACAAATTAATTCATCAGTTGCAGGAGTAGCAATTCATAGCTCAACTGTGAAAGATAATATGTCTTCAATTGACCAAATGAGTAAAAACTCCGTCAATAGACTTGGAGAAATTTCTGTCTCTATCAATGAACTAAGCCTTCAAAGTGATTATCTAGCAGAAACAGCAAACGAGCTCAAAGCAATGGCAGAAGAGCAAAGCTCTTCATTTTCTCAGCTGTATATAAAACAAGAAAACTAAACCTTGCTTTTAGATATATGAAATATTTTCTCTAAATTCCAGTTTTTTGCTTAAAAAACAAAGTTTCCGTTTCGAAAAACAGGAATTTTTTCACCAGCTTTAGTTATTCCATCAATTTCTAAATCTTTTGTTCCAATCATAAAATCAACATGGATAAAACTGTCATTAATTCCAGCCCTTATTTGTGCCTCTGTATTCATGTCTTTGCCGCCTTCCAAGCAAGAAGCATAGGCCTTTCCAAGTGCAAAATGACAAGAAGCATTTTCATCAAAAAGCGTATTGTAAAACAAAATTCCCATATTGGATATGGGCGAATCATGAGAAACAAGTGCAACTTCACCGAGGCGTTTTGCTCCTTCATCGGTTTCAAGAAGCTGCTTT
>JAAYPI010000106.1 GCA_012519885.1 Bacteroidales bacterium | reverse complement strand
TTAGCATAATCATTCTTATTCCTTAAAATTTCTCAAATAGTCAGCTATATCTCCTACAGTTTTGAATTCAAGCATCGATAATTTGTCATCTTCAAATTCCATTTCAAACAGTTCTTCTAATTCGACAATTAAATTTACATACTGTATTGAATTAATTTTTCCTTCCAATTGAGTTAGTAAATCAACATCTTTTTCTCCTGTTATTGTAGCAAACAATTGGATTAACTGTGATTCTATATCTATCTTATCTCCATCACCTGCAATATTGGGTTGTACATATTGCTCATTTTCTGCATATTTTTGAACCATACTCTTTCGATCAACTTTGCCACTTGATGTATATATTAAATCATTAACAAACATACACAAAGACGGACACATATATTGTGGCATTGTTTTCAACAATAATTGTTTTATTACATCTTCAGTCAAAAAATGCTCTTCACTACTTTTTATCATAAATGCACAAATCTTATTATATTTATCAGAAAACCCAACTGCACAACCATATATTCCTTCAATTTGATTAATATGTGCTTCAATTTCTTCCAATTCAATTCGATGACCACTATACTTTATCTGATTATCAATTCTACCCAAACAAAGCATTTCACCGTTGTTACCATACTTCCCTAAATCACCTGTTCGATATAATCTAGTTATTTTTCCATTTATCTTTTTACTAATAAATAACCTATTTGTTTGTTCCGGATCATTAATATACCCTGCTGCCAAACCTTTTCCGGCTATACATATCTCACCTATTTCATCACTTTCTTTTTCTATAACGATCAATGTATCAGATTCTAAAGATTCCATATTAACAATATATACATCTGTGTCTTTTATTGGTACACCAATGTCAACACTCTCTTTATTAGTCAATTCACTTATTGTTGACCATATTGTTGTCTCTGTTGGTCCGTACATATTAAAAAGTTTTGCAGTGGTATTTTTCTGTAAATCTTTTAATAATTCTTCAGGAAAACTTTCTCCACCAATTAATAGTACTTTTACCTTCTTTAAACATTCAAAATGAGGATCCACCTTATGAATCATTCTTAGTCTTGACGGTGTAAACTGCAATGTATTAATTTTATTATTTACTATACATTGTGCTAATAGCTTGACATTATCACAAGTTTCGTCATCTCCCATAACAACTCTTGCCCCACTATAAAGCGCTGCTATAGATTCCAAAATAAAAATATCAAATGTTGAATTTGTAAAGCACCCAATAATTGTATTTGAATCAATTGATGTTAACTTAGGAACAGATTGAATAAAATTAATCAAACCACTCTTCCTAACTTGTACCGCTTTAGGCATCCCCGTACTACCTGATGTAAATATTACATATGCGATTTCATTTGATGTATAACAAAATTCAACTGACCCCAAATAATTATGCTTAATCAAATTATCTATCGTTCCAACATTAATAACTTCTATATCCAAAAAATCATGTTCTTGCCCATATGATGATATTACAATATCAACCTTTGCCTTATCTAACATATACTCAAGCCTACTTGTAGGTATTTCTTTGTTTATTAATAAAAAAGTTATGTTCATTTCAAATAATGCACAAACACTAGCTAGTAATTCAACTCCTCTGTCTAAATAAACAGCAACTACACTATTTCCTTTTAATTTACCAGAAGATATCAGTTTATGTTTTATATTTTCAACTATGCTTTTCATTATCTTGTTATCATAAAGTTGACCATTAAATACAACTTCGCCTGTACATTGTAATACTCTCTCCATAACTAATCCTCTCTTTACATCTATGCACAGCATTAATTTCCAGTACTTTTATAATGTTTCAAGCTATAATTCCAAAACAAGTATGCAGCACCAAACATAACTATGCCTATTACTGGGGTAATATAACAAAATGTTTTACCCAAAAATTCACCACTATCTTTATCCAACAAATATGTTGTTGGAAAGTAATTAACAAACGCAAATGGTATTATATATGTCATAAATATTTTTACAAATTTAGGGAATATGCTAATTGGATAATTTGCAAACTTTCTTGTATTCCAATATAAAAGTTCCCTTATACTTCCTGTCTTAATAAAGAAAAAACTTAAAGATGCTACAACAAGAAAAATTGCTGCTTGTATAAAAACACCGCCTATTATACTACATATACAATATATAATATTCCAAAAGTTCCAAACAATTTGAACATTATTTGCAGAAAATATAAACAAACAAATACCTAGTGCACCATGACCTATAGCAGCAAACCAATCCGAATTACTTGCTATAACTTGAAATAGTGCTCCTCTTGGTCTTAATAAAAATCTATCAAATTGTCCTGTATTGACTAAAAATTCAAAATCTCGCAATCCTGTAAAAAAAATAATCAATATACCATAAGTAACATATACAAAACTAAATAATAATAATAGTTCATTGGTATTCCAGCCGTTTATTTCATCAAAAGTAAGCATTGTCAAAAAAATCACTATTACTCCCGTTGCCTCTCTTAAAAAAACTGCTAATGAACGCATACACGCATCTACCTTATACTGAAACCAAGATTTTATTGTTATCTTGCTATAACATAAGAATAAACTAACTGCATTACAAGTCTTTTCCATTTATTACAATCCGCCT
>JAAYPI010000105.1 GCA_012519885.1 Bacteroidales bacterium | reverse complement strand
TTTATAGTACCGTCCCAGCCTTTAGTAGGATCTGTCCAAGAAAAAACTAAACGTCCCCAACTATCGTATACTTTGCCACTAAACTTTATCAATGATTTGTAAGCTACTCTAAATTCATCATTTCGTCCATCTCCATTAGGCGTAAACACATTGGGTATTTCTAAAAAAGAATCCACAATATCTATCACATAACTCGTATCAGCTTTACATGTAGCATCTGCATTGTATACATTTAACCGTACATAATACCGTATTTGTTGGGTAAACGAATACCGAAAATCTTTATCAATATACTGTAATTCGCAGGTAGAAAAATCTGCCTCACGCGAGAGGCACCAATCAAAATAACGTGCAGCAGGCACATTTGCATAGCTTAGTACTTCCACTTCCAAAGGAGCAGACCCACGCAAAGTTTGCGATGAAGACAAGTCCCTTTCTTTTTCATTTAATCCATCACGCGTTTGGATACTTGCAGTTGGGTTAATTTGTACTGCAAATGCCTCTACCTGAGCAGATGAAATTTCTTTGGTACGATTAAATGCACGTGCAAATTGATCACCAGACAATGTATAAAGCGTATTCATAAGAGGAGACGTAAGTTGAACGTACGAAGTTTGTTCTATTTTTCTTACGACTGACTCTACCTCATAAGTAGTTTGGGAAAAATAAGCAGAATCGTATGCTAGTTCAAATGTTCTTACTACTTCGTATGGCATAGTTTGTTGATTGTACCCTTGATACTTCATAGAATTTGCCGTGATAAACAACTGTGCCTGAATAAATTGACACCTATCCTCTGTATTAGTATCTATCTGTATATCATCCAATTGAACTTCAAAATCGGGATAATGAAACACCCAAACATACTGTAATTCGCCCTGAATGTCAAGTTCGTAGCCAAGAGATGAGTTATTTTGTAACGGAATGGAAGTTTTATTTACTTGTATTTCGGATTTAATAATAGTTTTATTTCCAGATTCATCGTAATAACTCCATGTAACATCTTTGTTCTCAGGCAATGTATAGGATAATACACCATCAGTAAATGCATCTACAACAAATACAGCTGCAATATCAGATTGAGGATACTCCACTACATCAACACCAGTAACACTAAATTGGGCTGAAACAACAAAATACGAAAGCAAACCAACAATAAGTACAATAAACCTCTTTTTCATTTTATAATTGCTTAGTTATGTTTGAAAAAAGCGAGCATTTACTCTTTATTTGTAAAAAGTCAAAATAATATGTCGTTATTATTTTGTTAAACTGATTTTTTAAAAAATATTGTGTAAAGATAGTATTTTTTATGCTACTAACAAGTGTTTTCTTCCCCTAAAAGACAGTACAATTTGTAGTTTTTATGTATCTTTGCCTCATTGTAACAATTTTATATGAAAAAATAATAGTCGTTATGCGAAAACTCATTGTGTTTCTGTTTGCTAGTTTTATCACTTTTTTTGTCGTTGCCTCTAATCCAAATGTTTCTAAACAAGTAACGGTAAATGGCATACAATACTACCAATATACCGTACAAAAAAGCGAGGGATTTTATGCCATATCCACAAAATTTGGGGTTACACAAGATGACATTATTCTAGCAAATCCATCTACAAAAGAGGGACTACGTGTAGGACAGGAAATTCTCATACCTATAAAAACGGAAGCAAAAAAAGAAAATTATCTATTACACACCGTGGAAAAAGGGGAAACCGTTTTTTCAATATCACAAAAATACAAAATAAGCAAAGAAGAAATTTACAGTTTAAATCCAGAAACCAAAGAAGTACTTAAAATTGGTTCTACGATAAAAATTAAGTCTAATGCTACTACTGAAAACAAGCCTACTAACCCTTCTCCTACGAGTATCCTTCAAAAAACCTCCGTTACGGATAAACCGATACAACAAATATCTGACAATAACAAAGAAAACACCTATATTGAACATAAGGTTCGTCGTAGAGAAACGTTATACAGTATTTCTGAGCTCTACGATGTAGAAATAGACGCCATTATTAAAGAAAATCCAAGCGTTGTTAATGGGTTAATTGTTCGTTCCATTCTTCGTATCCCAATGGGTAAAAAAGTACAACAAGTAGAGGCTATTACAGAAAAAGCTTTTGAAGAAAAACCGATAGCACCCATACCACAAACAAGTGTAGTAGCAAACAAACAAGACAAAAAAACACACATCAAGATTGCTGTATTGATGCCATTTGAACTAGAAGCCACAGTAAGAGATGCAGGCATGGATCGTTTTGTTGAATTTTATCAAGGCATACTAATTGCCACAGACTCGCTCGCACAGCATGGTATCACCATAGAGGTTGAGGCACATGATATAGGTAAAACACAAAATCAACTAACTAAAACCCTTGGTATACACTCGTTGAAAGAGGTAGATATAATTTTTGGTCCAGCTTATAGCAGTCAAATACCTGCTTTAGCCAATTTTGCCAAATTACATAAGATAAAATTAGTGGTACCTTTTTCACCAACTGTACCAGAAATTGAGTCTAACGAATACCTTTATCAAGTAATAACTCCGCAAAGTGACTTGCACACAAGCATTGCAAAAGAATTTAGCAAAGTATTTAGCAATAAGCTAGTTTATTTTTTGCAGCCTCGTAAAGATAATTTGCAGGATAAAAAAGAGTTTGTTAATCAACTGAAAGTTGCTTTTAATCAAAATAAAGTAAGCTATCGTACTGGTTTTTTGGGAGATTTCTCAGCTAGCAGTTTAGACTCAATAGCTAATAGTACAAATAAAGAACTTGTACTTATTGTGCCCAGTACCAATTTAGTCGTAGTAACACAGTTGAGTAACATGATACAATCTGTACAATCCTCCTCTATTCGTATATTTAGTTTTTCTGAGTGGCATCAACTACAAATTCAAGATTTATATCAATTACCACACTATACGTATACGAATTATTATATTGATTTTAAAGATAGTAATATCCATGCTTTTTTCACTAAACTGCGAAATACATACGGAATTGCTGGAACACAAAGCGTCCCTAACTACGCACTGTTAGGATATGATTTGGCAAATTATTTTATAGGACTTTTATCTAATTATGGTAGTAACTTTGAATCAAAATTACAAGAAAAAAACAATGGGTTATTGCAAATGAATCTGCAATTTGAAAAAGTATCTGTGAATGGTGGATACCAAAATAAAGGGATATTTTTGCAAAGTTATGACCAACAAGGCATTACCACTTTAAAATAGCAAAAATGAATACTTTTTTTAAATCAATACTAATTGCGACTGTTGTTTTTTTTAATACAAATACAATCTATTCGCAATTTCAAAAAGAGATATCCGTTGGTATTATTCAAGGAACTGTATATCCTACTGTTAATTTTGACCCTATTGTTACACAAGAACCTATTCTAAGGTATCATGGTGGGCTAGCTATTCGGTATATTGCTGAACCTAATGTTGGGATACAAGCGGAACTTACCTATAGCCAACGAGGATGGAATGAGCAATCTTCGTCTACTGGAAGTTTCCTAAAAGAAGTAGATTACATCGAATTACCTTTGTTAACACATATTTATGTAGGTAAAAAGTCTTTTCGTTTTTTTATGCAATTAGGACCAAAAATTCGCTATGCTATACAAGAAAAAGATAAAAATACGTATCTCAATTCATCTTCTTATCAACACATAAATCCTATTGATAATTATTTTGATTACAGTTTATTAGGTGGTTTAGGAATAGAAATACGTACTCATAAATTAGGATTCGTCCAAATAGAAACACGATACGATTTTGGTATTGGAGATATGTATAGTAATCGTAAATCAGATTACTTTGCTCGCTCTAGCAACCAAGCAATACTCGCAAGTATTAATTATTTTTTTCCCTCATTTTACGTAAAATAAAACAACAACAATCATGGAATCAATGTACCAATTACTTCAACACAGACGCAGTTGCAGGAAATACCAACCTACATCCGTTTCGGCACAAGATATTGACACCTTATTGCACGCTGCTTTGATGTCTCCATCATCCAAACGTATTAATCCATGGGAATTTATTGTTGTAACAGACAAAGAATTATTAGAAAAATTAAGTCATAGCAAAGAACATTCAAGTTCTTTTATTGCCGAGGCTCCGTTAGCTATAGTTATAATGGCAAATATAGAAAAAAGCGATGTATGGGTGGAAGACTGTTCGGTTGCTGCTATCTTAATACAATTGGTTGCAGAAGATTTAGGATTGGGCTCTTGCTGGGTACAAATACGTAATCGTTTTACAAAAAACCATAAAATAAGCTCTAATGACTATGTAAAAGAAGTATTACACATTCCAGATACGTATGCAGTAGAAGCTATTATTAGTATTGGTTACAAAGTAGACGAACGTAAACCATTTGATGAAGAAAAATTGCAAAAAGAAAAAATTCATTATCAATATTTTACTCACTAATATATGATAGATGTTGTACTAATAGGTGCAGGCAATGTAGCAACTCATTTGGCAATAGGACTGCATAAAAGAGGTATACATATCCGCCAGATTTTTAGTCGTACTACGACCTCTGCTCAGTTACTAGCAGAACAGGTTGGAGCTACATTTACTTCTTCTAAATCAGCTATTTATACAGATGCTTCGTTGTATATTTGCAGTGTAAAAGACAGCGAAATTAGTACGGTCTTAACAAATATCGATTTTCATAACAAATTACTTATTCATACTGCTGGTAGTGTAGCATTAGATATATTAGCCCCTTTTTCTGCTAATTATGGTGTACTGTATCCGTTACAAACGTTTTCAAAATCAAAGCCAATTAATTGGGAACAATGTAACCTATTCATTGAAGCTAATAACGAAAAAAATGCAGAATTCATTTTACAAATTGCTTCACTATTAAGCACAAAAGTACAAATTATTGATTCAGAAAAACGCAAAAACTTACATATTGCGGCTGTATTCGCTTGTAATTTTACAAATCATTTATATACGCTAGCTAGTGAATTAATGTTGGGAAGTGGAGCAAACTTTAACGATTTACTACCTTTAATTGAGGAAACAACAAACAAATTATGTACACTATCTCCTTACGAGGCACAAACGGGTCCAGCAGTACGACAAGACACAAATATCGTAGCAGAACATATTGCACAACTAGCAAAAACCGACATCAATAAAGCAACGATTTACGCCTTATTAAGTAGAAATATAATGCAAACCCATAAAATGAAAAACAAAGAATGAATAAAAATTTTAAGGAATACTTACCCCATATTAAAGCATTTGCTTTTGATGTAGATGGTGTTTTGTCAGCCAATTGCATCCCCCTGTATCCCAATGGAGAACCTATGCGTATGGCAAATGTAAAAGATGGCTATGTATTACAATTGGCTATAAAATTAGGATATCCTATTGCCATCATTACTGGAGGAAAAACTGCTGCTGTACGTACTCGATTCGAGGGGTTAGGTATACAAGATATATATTTAGGGTCATCCATAAAGACGATAGATTTTGAACATTTTATTGCCAAACACGGATTACATCCTACAGACGTGCTTTACATGGGAGATGATATGCCCGATTTGCCTGTAATGAAACTCGTAGGTGTGCCCACCTGCCCTAGCGACGCGGCTGCAGAAATTAAAGCAATATCCTGCTACGTATCAAACTACCGTGGAGGCGAAGGCTGTGTACGCGATGTGATAGAACAAGTATTAAAAGCACAAAACAAATGGTTGACCGATGAACATGCATTCGGTTGGTAAAAAAAATAAAACACTATGAAAAAATTTATTCAATTAATTCGTTTACAAAACATTATTAGTTTACTTATATTTCAGGCTCTTATGTATTATGGCGTTGTTGTTGCCATTTTAACTAAATATGGTCTATCCTTTTCGTATATAAGCCTTGAAATAATTTTACTGTTTATTGCGTCAGCTTTTATTGCAGCTGCAGGATATGTTGTCAATGACTATTTTGACACAAAAATTGACACGATTAATAAACCAGATAAAGTAATCATTGGCAAAACACTATCGCGTCAGCAAGCAGCATGGATTTTTCAATCCCTTTTTGGTATTGGAATTTTGGCAGGTATCGTATTGGCATTTCTGTTGAAAGATGTAAGCGTAGGTTTTATTTTTATTGTCATACCAGGACTTCTTTGGTTCTATTCAGCTTCGTACAAAAGACAATTTTTACTAGGTAACCTTATCATTGGATTGTGTGCAGCCGTATCACTTTTTTTAGTAGCTTACATACAATCTTTATTATTAGTAAAACAATATGGTGAACTGATTCATTACACACAGATTATTCCTGAAATATTGCAATGGGTAGGCGGTTTTAGTTTGTTTGCATTTTTACTTACTGTACTACGCGAAATAGTAAAAGATATGGAAGATGTAGAGGGAGATAGAGAAATGGAATGTCGCACAGTACCTATTGTGTGGGGCATTGCCAAAACAAAGATAGTGGCATATGTATTAGGAGCAGTAACTATTGCTCTCCTTGCCTATTTTTCTTTTTTCAAAATACAGTTTGCCAATGATAATGTAACAGAACGGTATTTTCTTTTTGGAGTACTAATGCCTTTTTTTGTATTTTTTTATCTTTTATTTAAGGCAAAGGGAAAATCAGACTATCACCAAATCAGTACATTTGTAAAATTTATGATGTTTTTAGGTGTTTTATATAGTTTGTTTTTACCTTATTTAATGACTATCAACGCATAATATCATAGATTATATGTTATTAAAAGATGTGTTACACAAATATTCTGTCGTATTGGTTTCCAACTCGCCACGACGGAGAGAACTGCTTAAAGGATTAGAAATCAATTTTACAAGCACTTCTGTAAATACAGACGAAAGCTATCCGATAGAGCTAACTGGAAGTGCCATTCCCATACATATTGCTAGAGAGAAAGCCAAGGCATACAGTCGTCAATTGCAATCGAACACACTAGCCATTACAGCCGACACGGTGGTACTCGTAGATGGAGAAGTACTAGGAAAGCCTCGTTATGCCGAAGAAGCAACTGCGATGCTACGCAAATTATCTGGTAAAACACACGAAGTGATTACAGGTGTTTGTTTATTTACCCAACAAAAAATGCATACATTTGCTGGAACTTCGCATGTTACTTTTAGAGCATTGAGCGAAGAAGAAATTATTCACTATGTTAAGCTATACACTCCTATGGATAAGGCAGGGAGCTATGGAGTGCAAGAGTGGATTGGATATATTGGCATCGAACACATTAGTGGTTCATATTACAATGTAATGGGTTTGCCCACAGCTCTTTTATATAATGAATTATTAGCATTTGTTAGGTCTTAGGCAGGTTATTTATTATCTATGATATGCCAACAACAGCCCCATATTCTATCATATTATTTGACGGTATGTGTTATGCCTGTTCGTTTGTTGTGCGTCTAATTTTGTTGCTTGATAGAAAAAAACACTTTCGTTTTGCTCCCTTACAATCTGAAATTGGGGAAAAATTATCTTCATCCTACACTATCACTACGCCTACTGCAACTATTCTTTTCATCTCACAAGGAAATTGTTATACAAAATCTACAGCTATTCTTGAGATATTTAAAATTTTGGGAGGAATATGGCTTTTACTGTTAATCTTTCGTTATATCCCCTTACGTGTTAGAGATAAACTATACGATTGGATAGCTAAAAACCGCTACAAACTATTTGGAAAACGTACAACTTGTAGCATCCCTCCACCTCGTTATCAGGATAGATTCTTGAAATAAATTTTTATGTAAAATCCCTATTTTTTTTACAAAAAAAAGAGTGCAATACACCAATAATCATATACCTTTGTTGATAATTTATTCAACAATAATAATACTTGTATCCATATGATTATCAACATCTTAATTCTAGTATTCGGATTACTAATTCTTGTAAAAGGAGCAGACTGGTTAGTGGATGGTGCATCTGCTTTGGCAAAAAAACACCATATTTCAGATTTAGCTATAGGTCTCACTATTGTGGCTTTTGGAACCTCTGCACCCGAATTAGTTGTAAACGTGTTTGCCGCAGCAGATAACTTTCCTGCAATTGTATTTGGCAATATAATTGGTAGCAACTTATTTAATTTATTTGCGATACTCGGTATTACTGGACTCATTATGCCCATTGCTGTTCAATCTAGTACAGTGTGGAAAGAAATTCCTATTTCATTTTTAGCTATTGTGGTATTGTTTATTTTAGGAAATGATTTTTATTTCCAACATACTGGTACTGTTTCTCGCTTAGATGGTATCCTATTGCTTTTATTTTTTGCTGGTTTTTTGTGGTATGTATACAAGCAATTGAAAACAGATTCTAATCCAATGGAAACCTCTCAAGTAGTATTACCACCATGGAAAATTTACACCTTTATTGCTGTTGGATTAGGAGCTTTGGTATTGGGTGGAAAATTAGTAGTAAATAGTGCCGTAAACATTGCCAACGTACTAGGAATAAGTCAAGAAGTTATAGGATTAACTATCGTAGCAGCAGGTACATCGTTGCCCGAATTAGCGACTTCTGTAGTAGCTGCACTAAAAAAGAACAATGATATTGCCGTGGGAAACATTATTGGGTCGAATATTTTTAATATTTTTCTCATTATTGGTGTTAGTGCAATTATACGACCACTAAATTATATACCGACTTTTAACATTGACCTATACATTTTAGCCATAGGTACTTTACTCTTGTTTATTGCCATGTTTATTGGTAAAAAGAAAAAACTTGACCGTTGGGAGGCGGCTTTTCTTCTTTCTGCCTATATTGGATATGTTGTGTATTTAATTGCAAAAATTTAAACCTAAGATTATTCTTTAGTACGAATTTAAATAGTAAACAAAACCATTTTTTTACTACCTTTGTGCCCTTAAACATGCACGTAAAATGATTTTAGCCGAAGGACTAACCGTAGAATTTGGGGGCACTTCCCTATTTGATAATATTTCGTTTGTAGTAAACCAAAAAGACCGCATTGCCCTAATGGGTAAAAATGGTGCTGGTAAATCTACCTTACTCAAAATTTTAGCAGGTGTTCGCGAACCATCACGTGGGAAAGTAACCACTCCTAAAGATTACGAAATAGCCTATTTACCTCAACACTTAATGACAGAAGACTCTCGAACAGTATTTGAAGAAGCGTCTCAAGCCTTTTCTTCTGTATTTGAGATGGAGAAAAAAATTAATGACCTCAACGAACAACTTGCCATACGTACCGATTACGAAAGCGATAGTTATATGGCGTTAATTGAAGAAGTTTCGGCTTTGAGTGAAAAATTTTATAGCATCGAAGAAATCAACTATGATGGTGAAATTGAAAAGATTTTGCTTGGATTAGGGTTTTCTCGTACTGATTTTAACAGAAAAACCAGTGAATTTAGCGGTGGCTGGCGTATGCGTATCGAACTAGCGAAGTTATTATTACGCAATCCACAAGCTATCTTGCTCGACGAACCTACCAACCACCTCGACATTGAATCCATTCAATGGTTGGAAAACTTTTTGATACAAAGTGATAAAGCGGTTATTGTCATTTCGCATGATAGAGCTTTTGTTGATACGATTACCAATCGTACAATTGAGGTAACGATGGGACAAATATATGATTACAAAGCTACCTACTCTCACTACCTTGAACTACGTAAAGAACGCCGTCAGCAACAGCAAAAACAGTATGAGGACCAACAAAAAATGATTGCTGAAACCACCGAGTTTATCGAACGGTTTAAAGGCACCTATTCCAAAACCCTGCAAGTGCAATCACGTGTAAAAATGCTCGAAAAATTGCAAATTGTAGAAGTTGATGAAGAAGATACATCTGCTTTGCGACTCAAATTTCCTCCCTCGCCACGTTCGGGTAATTACCCCGTAATAGCCGAAAATGTAAGCAAACAGTATGATGATAAGCTGATATTTAAGGATGTAAATGTAATGATTCACCGAGGCGAAAAAATTGCTTTTGTAGGCAAAAATGGCGAAGGTAAATCAACCTTGGTAAAATGTATCATGGGCGAAATTCCTTTTGGCGGTACACTCACCCTCGGACACAATGTAAAAATTGGGTATTTTGCTCAAAATCAAGCCTCAATGTTAGACGAAAATCTTACCGTTTTTCAAACCATTGATGATATTGCTGTGGGCGATATACGTACAAAGATTCGCGATATACTGGGAGCTTTCATGTTTGGTAGAGAGGATATTGACAAAAAAGTAAAAGTACTTTCGGGTGGCGAACGGACACGATTAGCCATGATAAAACTGTTGCTCGAACCTGTAAACTTGCTGATATTAGATGAGCCTACCAACCATCTTGACTTGAAGACAAAAGATATATTGAAACAAGCCCTCATCGACTTTGATGGCACGTTAATAACGGTTTCGCACGACCGTGATTTTTTAGATGGTCTGGCTACGAAAGTATATGAATTTGGCAATCAAAAAGTTATAGAACACCACGAAGGTATTTACGAATTTCTTGAAAAGAAAAAACTAACTAACTTAAAAGAGTTGGAGCGTAATAAAAAATAGCTACTAGCAGCCAAGTTCTATTGCTATGGCATAACTCAACTTTATATATTTACAGCTCTTTGTTTGGACTGCCTATATGTTTACACTCCCGATTTAGAAGTGTATATCGTTTACTTTTAGGGCAATATTTCCACCTACATTCGCATGCAAACGTATAGCTCCAGGCACTAAATCGATTCTTTGCACGGATATTGTGTGTAACTTGCCAGTAAGGTCTACACCATCATACACCTTGTAGTTTGTGAGCATCTTGTTCGCCTCTGTCTTCATTGTTGTAAGTTCGTCCTGCACAGGATATGTCAAATAAGGCGTTATTTTTTTTATAATGAATCCATTTAACAACCAATTTGCTGATTTTACAAGAGCATTTTTAGTTTTAATATCAAACTCAGGTTGTAATACTTCAATTGACATTGTTTCGGCATTGTATCCTAACGTTCCCGTAAAGTAAATACGACCTTTTATCGACCCAATAACATCAGCAACAAAAATAGCTTTTCCTTCGCTACCAAATACCGAAAGGTCAGTTATTGTAATGCTTTTGTTTCCTTCCGAAAATGTTTTATTTTGCAACTGCGATTTAGCTAATTCTGAAATTTTTTCGTACGTTATATCAGTAGCAATATTCAGGTTAAAATCCTTTGGCTGATTTGCTGATACGGTAAAGGGCGGTAGCACTGTGAGCTTATTTTGAACAGGTTGTACCCCCATAAATGACTCTATTACTGCTTGTATAGAAATAGCAACATATAATTTCTGTCCATTGGTTGTGAATGGTGAAACATACACATTTTTAGGACTAATACGCACCCATAGGTCATTTTCGGGACTTACTTGCATGGGCTTTTGTGCTTCTTTCCATGCCATAGCAACATATTTTTTTATATTTATCGTTTGTGCCAATATAGCATCAATCTGACTTGTTATCAACTCTTCGCTTTGCTGAAGTGCAATAGTAGCAATGGGTGTTATAGGTACACTTACTCCTATAACATTCAGTTTTGGTGTATCAATCCTCTGAAAACCATGCGAGGTCGTTTTGGCTACTAATTTCCAATTTTTATCAATCTCAATAGTTGTTTTATAGTTCAGTGCAATACTCCCAGTAGCCTCATATGTATCGCCCATCGAAAGTCCAAACTTATCTACTGACCAAGCAAAACGTGTCCAAAGTTTTAATGGTACACGGTATTCAATCACATTGTTTTTCACATTAAACGAAAAATTTTGTGCTTTCCAAATTTTTATACTCAAATCCTGATTATTCAGTTTATCTCCTTCAAAAACTAATCCATTTATTTTTTGATTAATAGCTGATTCTAATTTTTTTACATCTACCTCTACTAATAATGGTAACTCAGATGTAGCTGGTGTTAAATTTGATGGTAAATAAGACTCTCTAGGAGGCTCTATTTGTAAGGTTGTTTTACATGATGCCATCAAAACTATTACTAAAATAAATGTACTTATTTGGGAATATAATGTCTTCATAATAAATATGTTATGTTAATATTAATGCATAAAAATACAGATGATAAAAATAATCATTTTCTATTACTTAAACGAATGTGGGCATTCTTCTTTTTCTATTCTTTTTTGTGGAATTTTTATCGGTATTCGATACCGTTGAGAGCAATTTCCCTTAGGATATGCTTGTATTATGTTCCCTTTTGATCGTATATTTTTAAACCTAATTAAAAAAAAATCAGACAGTAGTAAGGTAGAATTTTAGACAGTAATTTCAATATAATTCCCTTCTGGGTCGAGTACGATGCTTTCATAATACCCATCACCTGTAGTACGTGGTTCACTTACAATCTTGTAATGGTCATTGCGTAGGTTTTCCGTAAGTTGATTTACTTTAGTTTTACTACCCACCGATAGTGCTATGTGTGCATAACCTTTCATTATGCCTCTTTTTGTGGGTTCAATGGTTGTATCAACCCTACACATTAACTCTATCCTAGTACTATCATTACCAAACGACAAAAAATAGGAACTGAAATTCGTTATGGGATTGATATATTTTTTGCTACAATGAGCACTAAAATAATGTTCATAGAATTGACGCATTTTGTCCAAGTTATCAACCCAAATCCCTATATGATGGAGTGTAACTGGCATTGGCTATTTATTTATTCTTTCTTCAAATAATTAACCATTGCTTTTGCTGCAGTATCAGAGGCAATTGTTGTACCTAATTCAGTATGTAATTGCTGATAGCCTGCCAATATATTAGCACGATATGCTTGGTCGAATACTAGCTTTTGCAATTCCTTTTGCGTATTTTTTGGGGTAAAATCTTGTATAAGTAATTCTTTTACTAATTCTTTTTGGGCAATAATATTTACCAAAGACACATACTTAATTTTCAACACCATTCGTAAAAATGGAGCTACCAAACGTGATAAAAAAGCCTCATAACACACCACTTGTGGCACATTAAAAAGAGCTGTTTCTAAGGTTGCTGTGCCCGAGGTAACAATCGCTGCTTCGGCATGTTGTAATAAATCATAGGTTTTTCCGTACACTATTTTAGCATTGCTCCCTTTCATTAAGGTATGATACAGTGTACAAGGTAACGCATCGGTACCTGCTACTATAAACTGATAATCAGCAAATTGAGAAAAATCAACTTGCAACATTATCGGCAAACAAGCCTCTAACTCTTGCTTACGACTACCTGGTAGCAAGGCAATTATTTTTTTATCATCTAAGGCATTTTGTTGTATAAAAATACTGCGATTAGGTGCTGTTGCTTGGTATGTATGCACACTTTCAACCGATGGATTACCAACATATTGCACCTCACATTGATGCTTGGCATAAAACTCAGTTTCGAAAGGAAAAATGGTAAAAACTTTATCAATATACTTTTTGATAGCCTTGATACGGTATTCCTTCCATGCCCATATTTTTGGTGGGATATAGTAAAAAACAGGTAATTTTAGATGTAGTTTTACAAATTTGGCTATTTTGAGATTAAAACCAGGATAGTCAATTAAAATAACTACATCGGGTTTAAAATCAGTAATATCTTGTTGGCAAAAACTTAGGTTTCGGAATATAGTACGAATATTTAATAATACAGGAATAAAGCCCATAAACGCCAATTCACGATAGTGTTTTACAAGCTGTACACCTTCATTTTGCATCAAGTCGCCACCAAAACCACGTATAACTGCCTGATTATCTTGTTTAAAGATTGATTTTACTAAATTTGACGCATGCAAATCCCCCGATGCTTCGCCTGCAATAATATAATACCTCATTGTGTAACTATTAGATATTCATAAACAACAAACTCAAATACGGAACAAGAGCTACAATTACACCACTTGCTGTTTTCCATCTGTCTGTTTTGTAGGCAAAGAAGATGTATAATAAATTTGGTAACATGCAAAACAAAATATATTGTTGCATCAAATGGGTGCCATACATACGCACGACACTATCCCAAAAAGTAAATTCTCCTTTGTAAATACTTCCCCAAGTAACCAAAAATAATAGCACTGGAAATAAAAAACCAGGAATAAATCCCCATAAAAAATGATTAAACTTTTGCTTCATAATTCCATCGTTTTAGTTCTTCTAATGCATCATAATCCGTCAAATCTATTTTGCATGGTACTACCGATACATAACCTTGTGCCATCATAGCCTCATCGGTATCGGTTGCTTGTGGCTCATTGTTTACATAATTACCTGTAAGCCAATAGTAATTATTACCATAAGGATCTTCTCTTTTTACAAATTTTTCGTGCCAGTATCCATCTGCCTGACGGCATAATTTATATCCTTTCACATCTTGAATAGGTGGCACATTTACATTTAAGCAGGTATGTGTAGGCAATCCTTCTACCAATACGGTTTCGGAAATCATGTAGGCATATTGCATTGCTACCGTAAAATCGGCACGTGGATCGTAGTTACACAACGAAAAACCAACAGAAGGAATACCAGCCCTACAACCCTCAAACACTCCACCCATAGTGCCTGAATACATCACACTCGCAGAAGAATTAGAACCATGGTTAATACCCGAAACAATAATATCTGGTTTTTCATCTAATATATTACACAACCCTAGTTTAATGCAATCTGTAGGAGTTCCATTACAACGATACACTGTCAATCCATCTTTTTCTAGGTGTTTCCAAAAACGTAATGGAGAATTGACAGTAATGGCATTTGATTGAGCCGAACGTGGTCCATCAGGTGCTACCACCACAACTTCCCCTAAAGAGCTTACCGCTTCAATCAGTGAATGTATACCTCTTGCATCTACTCCGTCATCATTTGTTACTAATATTAATGGTCTATTTTTCATATGTATTACTATTTTGTTGTATGCACAAATGTAAGAATAAGTAACAAGAATACGAAATTAATAAACCATAATTACCACGTAATACTCTTAATTTTTGTTTTGAAAAAATTAGCATCACCAGCATTACCTCCCTTATCATCACCTGTAAATAAGCGATAAAAACCAGCATTACCCCAACTGGCAGGTTTATCTTCTATTTGCATATCTTCTTCTGTGTCATTCACAATATAGTTATCAATCATAGTGTGCCACGATTGAATACGAGCAATACTCTTATCTGTATAGAAATAATCGTTATTGGCATCTGCCAGTTCCTTGATATAGGCTTTGTATTGGTTTTTAAATGCAGTAATAGACATTATCTTTTTCATAAATAAACGACTGTCGTCTAATGCTCCCCAATTAAGCATATCCTGTGTTCCTGAGTTCATTCCACTAGAAGTACCCAAGGTATTGTCATAATCGTAAGGTATGAAATAAAATTTGCCATTGGTATCAAAATAAAAGTAAAAATTATTTTTATTAAACCAATAATCGTCCCACATGCCCACCATAACGTTTACAGCGTAAGCTCTTAAAAACAAATCAACATCCATTTTTTGTTCCAAAAATGTTTTTAATTCTGCACTACCACTTGGCAAAGAAGACATTTCATTAACAAAGTTTTTTAATTGTACTTTGGCTGCAGCTAAACCATTCTTTTTATTTGTTTTCAAGTCATACACATATGTTTGCATCGTGGATGGATCTAAGGTTATATTCTCCACCCCCATCTTAGAATCATCCATTGAGCTTAAATCTGCTCCCCAATTTGCTTTCCATAAATTACCATTATCATCGGTAAATTTACCTTGTAAAACTCGGTATTTCAAATAGTCATCGTTTACCGCTTCAATGATGGAATACACACCAAAATACGCAGGTTGTGCATCGCCTTCTACATAGATTGTAAGTCGGGCATAGCTTGCTCGTGGAGCTGTCCATACGCCAAATCGCTTAAATAAATCGTAGCAATAAATCTCTCGACAATACATGGCGTCGTCTTTAAACCACTTTAAATTAAAGCGGTCGGTACTGTACATGGATTGTCCTTTTTTGTATTCGGCAAATTTGAGGGCAAAATGTGCATGATGCCAGCTTGGATTTGTGGCATTATGCATATCACCTTCACCTCCTTCTGGTCGTCTTCGGCTCGAATTACCCCTTATACGTATACCAATACTGTCTAATTGGGTAGCTACACCATTTTTCTTAAACTCGATACTAGCAGGCACACATTCCTCATTACTTTTATTGAAATCGTAATAAGTGAGCAAAGCATTCCAATCTTTCAATTTCACAGTCAACTTAATCTCTGGAAGAGCTGTTATATCAAAAATATATTCACTTTGGTCAACACCAAATTCTATGCTGTCTACTGCTTGCAATGGAACAACTTGTGTTGTTTGGTTGTTTTTATGTAATGTTAAAGTTGAATATTCAGAGGGTTTTTCTTGTAGTGCTTGAAAGTTTATGCTATCAAGTAGCGAAGTAAACAATCTAATATCCACAGCATCAGAACGATGTACATGAATTTTGGTCTGACCAAAAAGCGTACAAAGCAAACTTGTGTAAAAAATAAACATAATACATCTTTTCATACCAATCAGATTTTAAGGTTTTGAAATATTCAGCCATTTTATATATGAAAGTACTAACACTTGTCTCATTTACCAATAAATGCTTTTAATCTTTGTTTTAAAGAAATTAGCATCACCATTCTCTCCTCCTTCATCATTTCCAGAAAGAATACGGTAAAATTCGCAATTTCCCCATGAACCAGGTACATCTACTAAGTTCATATCTTGTCCAGTATCATTGGCAATATATGGTTCAATCATAGCATGCCACGATTGAATACGAGCAATACTTTTTGTTGTATAAAAAAGGTCGTTGTTAGCATCAGCCAATTCTTTGATGTACTCTTTAAAACGATCTTCATATTCTTGTATTGACAACACTTTACGCATCAATACACGCGTTCCATCTCTCGGTCCCCAATTTAGCATATCATGTGTACCTGCATTTACATACAATGATGTTCCTAAGGTATTATCATAATCAAACGGAATAAAATAAAATTTGCCGTTCGTATCAAAATAAAAATAATAGTTATTAGCTCTCATCCAATAATCATCCCACATACCGACCATTACATTTACGGCATAAGCACGTAAAAAAAGATCTACATCCATATGTTCTTCTAAATAACTTTTTAGAGCGACACTGCCACTTTTTAAGGGATTCATGTTATTGATAAAATCTTTCAATTCTGATTTAGCAGCATCTAATCCTGTTTTTTTATTTGTTTTTAAATCATACACATATTCAACAGTTTCAGCGGAATCAAGCGTAACATTGCTAATACCCATACGCCAATCATCCATATTTGAGAGGTCTGCTTGAGAAAATTTTGCTTTCCACAAGTTACCTTTACTACTTGCCCATTTACCTTGTTCTTTACGATAGTCTAAATAAGAATCGTTCACCCCTTCAATCATAGCGTACACCCCAAAATAGGCTGGTTCTGCTCCTCCTTCTATATTGATTGTTAGTTTTGCATAACTGGCACGTGGAGCCGTCCATACACCAAAACGTTTAAATAAATCGTAGCAATAAATCTCACGACAATACATGCCATCATCTTTAAACCATTTTAAAATTAAATGGTCGATGCTATAAAATGTACGTTTACTAACATATTCGTCAAATTTAACTGAGAAATGAGCATGACGCCAATCAGGATTAATTGGGTTGTGTGGTTGACCCTCATACCCTTCGGGTCTTTTTCTACTGGTATTTCCTCTAAGACGTAAACCAACGTTGGCTATTTCATCTACTTTGCCATTTTTTTTGAATGCAAAATGTGCTACTACCTTTTCCTCATTATCACGGTTAATATCATAATTAGATAGCAATAAATTCCATTCTTCTAAAGGAACCGTTATTGTTATTTCAGGCAATGAGGTAATATCAAATACATAATCACTACTTCCAACAATACCTCCTCCAGGAGGTACATAGGGAGGTTTTGTGGTACATCCTAGTAAAAGCATTAGAGCCAAAAAAAGAAGTATTTTTTTCATGTATAAGATTAAGGTCTGTAAACGAAAACAATAAATAAAAAGACAGATTATTGTCTAATTATTTTACATTATTTTATGTGCTTGTAATGCTTCAACAGCATTTGGCACATTATCTGGTTTGATTATTACATTAGCTCCATTTCCTTCGGAAAAAGCATACATATACTCAATATACATACCAGCATCTGCCAATACTGCAAGTACATTGGATAATGAGCCAGGCGTATTTGCTATCTGTAAATGAATAACATCGGTAAGCGAAACAGCAAATTTTTGTGCCTTGAGTACCTCCTGAGCCTTGTGTGGATCAGATACAATAACACGCAAAATACCAAAATCAGAATTATCAGCTAAACTAAATGCTGTCATATTAACACCTGCTTTTCCCAACAAGGCTGCTACATCATTTAATCTACCTGCTTTATTTTCTAAAAAAATTGACAATTGTTGAATGACCATATCATTATCTGTTTTTAAAGGTTATTTTAACATCCGATTATCAAACACACGTTTTGCTTTTCCTTCGCTACGTGCCAACGAGCGTGGCTCCACTATTTTCACTTTTACAGCTATCCCTAAAATACTATTTAATTGTGCAGTTAATTTTTTGGTCAACGAAATCATAGTGCCCACATTGTCCGAATACAAATCGGGACGTGCTTCAACATGCAATTCCATTGTATCCAAATTATTTTCTCTGTTTACATAAATCATGTAGTGAGGTTCAAATTCGGGCATTTGCAAAATAACCGATTCAATTTGAGAAGGAAACACATTTACGCCTCTAATAATCAACATATCATCGCTTCTGCCTAATATTTTACCCATACGCACAGCTGTACGTCCACACGCACAAGTATCATAATTCAACGAAGTTAAATCTTTGGTACGATAACGCAACAATGGCATAGCCTCTTTGGTTAAATGTGTAAATACCAATTCGCCCTCAGTAGCTTGCGTTACAGGTTTTAAAGTCTTGGGATCTACAATTTCGGGATAAAATTGGTCTTCGCATAAATGCGTACCCGATTGATTTTGGCATTCGTACCCTACTCCAGGTCCGCATATTTCGCTCAATCCATAAATATCATAGGCTTTTATACCCAATTTTTCTTCTAATTCTTTACGCATGTTTTCTGTCCACGGTTCAGCACCAAACACGCCTATGCGTACCTTTAGGTCATCTTTAGAAATACCCATATCGGCTAGCTTATCGGCAATAAACAAGGCATACGATGGCGTACAACACAGTACGGTAGCTCCAAAATCTTGCATTATTTGCAACTGTTTTTGGGTATTTCCACTCGACATGGGGATTACAGATGCTCCAATATTTTCAGTACCATAATGAGCACCCAAACCTCCTGTAAACAATCCATAGCCATACGAAATCTGAAAAATATCTTGTTTGGTGGCACCAAAAGCGGTAAAACAACGAGAAACACACTCAGTCCATTGCGACACATCTTTGCGTGTGTACGCTACCACAGTAGGTTTACCTGTAGTACCCGAAGAGGCATGAATGCGTACTACCTCTGACATAGGTACTGCCATTAATCCAAAAGGATAATTATCACGTAAATCTTCTTTGGTGGTAAAAGGTAATTTCTGGATATCATCAATATCCTTAATATCAGAGGGTAAGATACCCAATTCTTGCATTTTTTTGCGATAAAAAGGTGTGTTGTGGTACACTCTTTCAACTGTTTCTTTTAAGCGAGCTGTTTGTAAATCTCTTAACTGCTCGCGACTCATACATTCAATGTGTTCGTTCCAGATCATATAGTATTAGATTAAAAGGCAAATATACGTATTAAATTTATCTTGACACAAAAAATTGAAACATTTTATTTCTTAATTGGTTTCTGAAAGATATTGATTATTTTTGTGATTAAATAATAAACGAAACGATATGAAAACAAATAAGCTTACACGTTCTGATGAGCGAATGATTGGTGGAGTATGCGGTGGAATAGCCGAGTATTTTGATTTGGATGTCAGTTTAATCCGTGTTGTATGGGCATTGGTAGCTCTAATAGGTGGCACAGGACTACTGGCTTACCTTATCGCTTGGCTCATAATTCCCAAAAAATAACCATTGGAATAGAAAACATGAAAGAATTGATTACAAAAACCATCGACCTGCAATCGGGTAATCCTGAAGAAAAACGCGAAGAAATACGTGCGTATTTTTTAAAAACATGGGCACTCGACGAACTGTTATATACACAATTACGTGATGATAGTATTTTTTATCACAGAGGCGATCCTTTGCGGCATATTTTGCTTTTTTATTTGGGGCACACTGCTGTATTTTATATCAATAAGCTGTTTTTAGCAAAAATTATTCATCAACGAATTAATCCAGAGTTTGAATCATTATTTGCTATAGGTGTTGATGAAATGAGTTGGGACGACTTAAACGATAAAAACTATAATTGGCCATCTGTAGATGCTGTAAGGGCGTACCGCAACCAAGTAAAGGAATTACTAATTCATACCATCGATACCCTACCCATCTCGCTTCCTATTGATTGGGAACATCCTTTTTGGATTATTATGATGGGCATTGAACACGAACGCATTCACATCGAAACCTCATCGGTACTTATTCGTCAATTACCTTTGGAAGAGGTTGTTAGTGGACGATTTGGTAACACCTGCACCTTATCTGGCACAGCACCAAGGAATGAAATGATACCTGTAAAAGGCGATACTGTAGTAATGGGCAAACCAAGCAACCATCACCTTTACGGTTGGGACAATGAATACGGACAACACAAAGAACTGGTACCTGATTTTAGTGCTAGCAAATACTTGGTGTCAAATGCCGAATACCTTGGTTTTATTGAAGAAAATGGGTACAATACAGCAAAATACTGGACAGAAGAGGGTTGGAAATGGCGAACATATACACAAGCAGAAATGCCCCTGTTTTGGAGAAAGAAAGGCAATAAGTTTTGGCTACGTTTGGTAGCCGAAGAAATTGAAATGCCTTGGAACTGGCCCGTAGAAGTTAATTACCTCGAAGCCAAAGCTTTTTGCAACTGGAAAACACAGAAAGAAGGGAAAACTTATCGCTTGCCTACTGAAGCCGAATATGTGCAACTAACACGCGTATGTGCTGTACCCGACGAATTGGAATGGGAAACAGCTCCAGGTAATATCAATTTAGAGCATTTTACTTCAGCTTGTCCTGTTGATATGTTTGCCTTAGGTGAGTTTTACGATGTAATTGGCAATGTGTGGCAATGGACTGAAACGCCTATTACGGGCTATGCAGGGTTTAAGGTACACCCTATGTACGACGATTTTTCTACACCAACTTTCGATGGGAAACATAATTTAATCAAAGGTGGTTCGTTTATATCTACTGGTAACGAAGCTACTCACCATGCTCGCTATGCGTTTAGACGCCATTTTTACCAGCATGCTGGCGTGCGTTTGGTACAATCTGAAACGCCATTAGTGATTCAATATGCTGAATACGAAACAGATAGCGAAATTGCAAATGAGTGCGAATCGCAATGGAATACCGAAGATGCAAGAAACTTTGATGTACAATTAGCCGCTTATATCAAAGAACAAATTAGCCATTTAGACGCTAAAAAAGTGCTTGATATCAATACCAATACGGGCAGACTTCCGTTTTTGTTGGCACAATCTGTAGCAAAAATTACTGCCATTGATTTTTCGGCACGGTTTATACGTATGCCCATACAGTTGCAAGAAAACGGCTTTATGCGATACATTGTAACAGATGAAAACGAGTTGGTGCATTACCGCGAAATTGTAATTGACAGCCATTTGCAAGAAATTGCCAAAGAAAAAATTGTGTTTTTGCAAGACAATGCCAACAACCTTAAACCAATTCACAGTGGATTTGATGTAATAATTGCCAACAATGTATTGGAAGAATTGAATAACCCTATCCAGTTTTTGCAAACCATTCATCAACGATTACATAAGCAAGGCATATTAATAGTGGCTTCAAGCTATAATTGGAAAAAAAATAACATACCTGCAGAAAATTGGTTGGGCGGCTACAAAAAAGATGGCGAACCTGTAACAGGACTGGATGCCATAAAAGAAAATTTGCAAAATACCTTTGTTCTGCTTGATAAACCCTTTGATTTGCAAAAAATTGCGTATATCTCTACAAGAGAATCAAGCGTTCAACGATGTGAAGTAAGTATATGGCAGAAAAAAAGCTAGTAAGTTTTATAAACAGTATATAAAGTAAATTAACTAAAATAATTGCGATTTTTAATCACTTTGCTATACCTTTGTTTTTAGAGTGAATGAAATAAATTACTAATTTAACTGGAAACCATTATGGAAGAAGATATAATCATTTGCCATTGTAATGAGATTTACAAAAGCGAAATAGTAAAAGCGATTAAAGAAAAAGGCTTAACTACCGTAGATGAAGTGGGCGACGAAACCTCAGCAGGCACTATTTGCGGTCAGTGCCAAGACGATATCCAAGATATTTTGGATGAAATAAACAAGTAAAAAAAACTATTCTACTAAAAATAGCCATCAAGTTTTGATGGCTATTTTGGTTTATAAAAGTTTATGTTTTCAATATTGACTTTTTTGGAGAGGTATTTTTGGATGAGACAGTCCAATTGAGTATTCTATATTTTCAGCACCACTGCACGGCAAATGCGACACAGAAAAACAAAATAGCCTGATAATCAGATGATTAACAGGCTATTTAGCGGTATGGACGGGAAGTGAAAACTTCACTCTAATCCATTGTGTTGCATGCTTTTATGCGAGCTTTTCTTTTTTATGTAGCCGAAGTGTAGCCAACTGAATCTCTATTCAGAGTACGTGCAGAGTATATCAATTTCTACTGTTTTCCGGTTCAAAGATACACCTTTTTTGAACATTTACAAAAATCTAAATAATAATTCATTACATTTTTTTTGGCTACAATTTTAGTGCAAGGTGCAAGCCCCTATATATAAGGGGACTTGCACCTTGCACTAACGGTACCTCTGATCTGATTTTTTTATTAAATTGAAATCAAATACTTGAAAACGTAATATATAATGTGCGATAGTTATATAAAATAATTCATAACCGCATACTTCTCACGAAATTTGCGGGCATGAAACAAAAGAATAATACTAA
>JAAYPI010000104.1 GCA_012519885.1 Bacteroidales bacterium | reverse complement strand
TTTCCACTCTGGGTAATCTATTTCAAAACCGTGATCTACTGTTATGCCATAAGTTGGAATGCCTTGTGTTCCTGTTATTGTTGATATAAATGTTTTTCTATCTCCATCTGTTGACGTTGTTCTATCCCAAACGTCTGTCTTATCAAACTTAAAGATATAACCATCTTCTTGTACCTGTAAACGTCCTTTATCTTCTTTATTCTTTTCCATGAAAATATATACGCCTTTGTATTCTCCATTTACATACAGTTCAACGTACCGAGATTTACTATTCCATGAACCCGTCATGTCACTATATAAATCCAAGGCAAGTTTGTTTCGCATCATAGTAGGATCCGAATATGCAGCATATAATATAAAATCACGTTCTTTGTTGACTTCATTGATGTCAAACATTTTTTTTGTGTCTTTTATCCATTTTCCATCTAATGTACAACTATCATCTCCTACAACAAATGCGTAGTTCTTTTTTGAATACGTTAAACTAGATGATCCACGATAATTCATGCGTGCCTTTTTATCGTAATACAAACGAGTAGGGTTCGTAAAGTCTGTTTGTGTCATGATATTATCCGTATCATCTTTCGTGTCGTCCCAAATGATTTTTACATCTACACTTAGTTTCTTTTTAGCATTTTGAAAAGCAGCCATTGATGATAAAAAATCTCCTGTTGGAAAATCTTCTACATCTGTTTGAACAACGATTACAGGCAATTTGCTACATACAGTACGTGCAGTACAATTTGATCCAGCGGTAACTTGTATACTATTGCTATAAATATCTTCATTTGTATTTGTGCTAGTTGAAAAACGTGTCATTTTACAGCGGTAATAACCTGTTCTAGTTGGTCTAATGTTGTTTATTGTAGCTTTTCTTCCATCGGTAAACGTCGTCCAAGTAACGTTGTCTGTTGAACGTTCCCATAAAAACGTAATCCCGCCAGCATATCCTGTTTCTGAACCTAGTATGCCATAATCACTTACATATAAAGATGCAAAATCCGTAAAATTATTTTCACATACTGTAGCTTTATGTGCTGAAATGGTAGGTGCTCCCACAACAATAACAGGACATGTTACTTGCGAAGCAG
The DNA here is from genome assembly GCA_012519885.1 of Bacteroidales bacterium. Classification (GTDB taxonomy): domain Bacteria; phylum Bacteroidota; class Bacteroidia; order Bacteroidales; family Paludibacteraceae; genus JAAYPI01. Next base: position 14,612 of record JAAYPI010000104.1, on the reverse strand, counting down.
TTGCTTTTGAAGATCCACTTTGACTCAGATTATAACATGTTGATTGTGATACTGCATTGATATCATCTGATTGGTTATTTAACCCTGAGGTTATCCCATTTCTAAATAAAATATTACTAGTTGTAATCTCAGAGGGCAAAGTAAATGAATACCACCCCTCACCGAGGCTATTCATTTTGCTAGGCTCATCCCAACTTGGAGAAGTTATTTCACCTCCCCAGAAATATAAATACATATCATTGCTCCAAGAGCTTGGACGTTTGGCTTTGATAGTTATTGGGGTAGATGTTCCTCCATTAAGGTTGTATGTATTTACAGAAGATTGGCTAAGGCAAAGAAAATCAAAGCCTGTAGTAGATGGGGTTAATCCATCCACAGTGGTAATATAGGTGTAATACGAAATGGTGTTATCAGCTACGTGAACATTTGAGGGGATTGTTCCTGTATATACCGTGTTTGTTGCAGTTACTGTCATCGGTGTAGATGTGTATGTTCCACCATTAACACTGTATGCTAGATATACATATTGTGCTCCATTACCCGAAGTAGTGGATATGGAATTATTGAGTGTGCTGGTAACTGTTACTGCTTGTCCTTCTTGTGGAGCAGAGTGTGTCATTGTCGTAACATTCCGCGGGGCTTGTGCAGTTACTAATACAGATACATCGTTATCAGACGTTGTATTTTGACCAATTATAAAGGTGTAAAACAAGTCTTTTGTTATACTTACATTAATATTTGCCCCCATTTGCATTACATCATATTTGCCAGCAGTAGCCATATATGTGTTGCCAGAAAGTGTAATTGCTGATACACCTCCATTCCATTGAGTATTCCAACTGTTGGTTTCTTGTACAAACTTAATCCAACCTGTACCAGTTGCCTTTCCAGAGCAGGTTTTGACACCAACACTTGTATTTCGGCGATTTTCTAGGGTTAACGGAACACCAAAGTTTGTAACAGAACCACCCAATAATTCATTATAATACGTTGAACTCCCAGCTATGTGTAGAGGTTGTGCATGGGTAGTAGCAAACAAGGCACTTAGCAGTAATAAAATGGAAAAAGCTACTAAGCGATGACGAATAGAATGATTAAATAGCAATGGAAAACTATATGATTTTTTGTTCATAATACGTAGTTAAGGTTGGAGAAATAAATGTAAATATGTTGAGAGAAATATACCTACTATCACACGAATGTGAGTTTCCTATGATAGTAGGCAAGTAGAATGTGGAAATATTCAACTATTAGTAACAAGTTACTACATTTCCGTTATCAATAAGCGTACCATAATCCATACATTTAGCAAATGCTTGAATAATAGCTGTTCCACCATTTAAAGTAATTTTACCCTCTGTTTTCATTCCGTCAGATTTGAGCCCATACGTAGTAATAGAGATATTTCCTCCATTAATTGTAATATCATCACCTGTTCGCACTCCATGTGCCGATTCGCCTGTAGTAGAAACAGTAATGTCTCCACCGTTCAGAATAATATACGGTTTAATGGTGTAATCTCCAGTTTCTAATGGGTCATAGGATGCAGCTATTCCTTCATCTGTGCTTGTAACTTCTACTATCCCACCATTAATAATGATATGACCTTTATCTGATTGTATGCCATCGTCTTTTGCATTTATAGATACATATCCATTGTCTATGATTATCCAGTCATTTGATTTTAACCCATCTCTCATTGCTTCAAGAACTAAAATATTGCCGCTAATAACACGTATATAATCATCGCTTACAATAGCATGCTTTGCTTTTGCATTAACAAATAAATTACCATTACCCATAAAAATTAATTGTCCCTCACTAAAGCAGCACCCTTTTGTATCTTCTGTTGCGGTTAATGGATCTGGATAGTTTGAACTGTCAGTAAGAGTACTTGTTTTTCCATCTACTAAATCGACAAATACGCGTTTACTTGATTGAATATTGATGGCAGGTCCAAATGTACTAGTTATAGTAGCTCCATTTAATGTTAATTTAAACTCAAAATCACTATAAATTTTAAATGATCCATTGCTCGTTGTCCCAGATAAAATATATTCGACACCTGCTACTGTAGATGTAACTACTACATTTCCCCCTGTGTTACTAATAGATACCCCGTTTCCTGCAAGAGGGTTGGTGGTTGAAATACTATTCCCATTATACGAAATAAGGACTTGGGTTGTTATATCTGCTGGATTTAAAATATCACTATCTTTAAAATAAATATTATCAATATCTGCTAATGTTAAATCTGTGCTTGTGTTGTTAACGTTATGTATACGTAATTGAGTGTAAAGATAATTAGATTCAACAGGATTGAACGTAATGCTATCAATATCAACAAATGGTACTTTTACATCCACTTCTCCTTGCTGAAAATAAATACTCATTTGAGCCGATATGTTTAAAGTAAAAATGAGTGTATAAAATAGTATAAGTAGCTTTTTCATAATTTTCTAAATTTATAAGTTTGTTTATTTACTTCTAAAAGGTAAAGTCCACTTGCTAAATTGCCAACATAAATACCTGTATGAAGAGATTGTTTCCCTTTCATCACGATAACTCCATCAATTTGATAGATAGAAATCATAGCTTCTTCTGTTGCCAAGTTTTTTAAATAAATATAATCGGTAGCTGGATTGGGATAAAAAAATAATTCAGCGGAAGTTTTTTCTTCTATAGTAGATGGAATAGAAGAAAATTGTAAGCTTTTTAATGTGTTCGCTGCAAATAAATCAGATTTTCCATTTTTATAGTTAAATTGAACATTTTCTCCTTGAAAACGAATTGTGCGAATGGTGTTTAACTGAATAACTTCTTCAGATGCATCATTTTTCTCAACACGCATATGTGTCATTGCAAATCCACTAGATACAAAAATGTATGCAAGCAGAATACTAGAAATAATTTTTTTCATAGATGTATAATTTTGTGGTTAATTTTTATAAACAAGTATATTCCCCTGCTGTTATAACGGGTGTATTATTCATGCAATCATCACTTGCTGTGATAGAGAGAGTTCCTCCATTGATTGTTACTGTGCCACCATCACAATCTATACCGTCTGATTTTTCTCCACGCGTTACGATGGTGGTATTTCCATTGTTAAAGGTAATTAAACCTACTGATTTAATTCCATGTCCTCTTTCTCCGTAAGTAGTAATAGAGATGGTTCCACCATTGATTGTTATATCCGGAACAACACCTGCTATCACCTCATCTGTTTCGGGGTCGTAGCCGGCAACAATTCCTTCATCCATTGAGTCAATGTTTATGTTTCCACCTTCAATAATGATATATCCTTGCCTGCACGATATCCCATCATCTGATACACTGAGATTAATATTTCCACCTTCAATGATAACATGGTCTTTGGCACTAATACCGTCTTTTACGGCTTCGTTCACTCTTATTTCCCCACTTCTTATGCGTATATAATCGTCGGTTATAATGCAGTGCGCTTGTTTACCGGTAACCTGCAAACTTCCTGCTCCACTAAAAATGAGCTGTCCTTCACTAAAAAAAGTTCCTTTGGCATCTTCTAATTCCGTTAGTATATATGGATTTTTATCAGACAATGTGTTTTCAGTATCATTCGCAATATTTACAAATATACTTTTTCTGGTTTGTATGTTGATGGCAGGCGAGTTATCACTTACTATGTGCACGTTGTTTAATGTTAGTTTACATTTTGATGTGCTGTATAATTTAAATGATCCGTTGTTCGTATTACCTGTTAGTATATACTCTACATTTGTGTGTTCAGAATTCACAACAATATGTCCCTCATTAATAGTAAAGGTAATACCACTAACAGAAGCTGGGTTGGCTGTAACAGAATTTTCATTAAATGTAATTACAATAGGAGTGTCAAAAGTATGATCTTCAACAAAATCAGAATCAATGTCTTTTGGTGGCTCAGGAATTTTGGTAACGCAATTACTAAGCGAGATAAGTAGCATACTCATTATAAGTATTTTGTGTGATTTTTTCATACAATTATTTAAGGTTAACAAAATACAAAAATACACCTTTTTAGCTAATATTCTCATTTTTATACAAAAAAAATAGAATTTAACGTAAAAAAAACACTATTTTTGTTTTTCAACAAAAATAGTGTTCTATCTAAAATAGTCTCTTTTCAGTTTATTCGTTGGCTGCTAAACCTTTTCTGTAATCTTCAATTACGGTTTCACTCATACTCATGCTCGAAAAACCTCCATCGTGAAGTAGATTCTGCATAGTTACTTTTTTAGTTAAGTCGCTAAACATTACTACGCAATAATCAGCACAATCTGCAGCTGTTGCGTTGCCAAGAGGAGATAATCCTTCTGCAAAATCAAGCAAGGTGTCTAATCCTTTTACGCCATTTCCAGCGGTAGTTGGTGTGGGTGATTGAGAGATAGTATTGATACGTACTTTTTTATCACGACCATATATATAACCAAAACTTCGTGCAATGGATTCGAGCAATGCTTTTGCATCAGCCATGTCGTTGTATCCACATACAGTGCGTTGAGCAGCCATATACGATAAAGCTATTACAGAACCATATTCATTGATAGCATCCATTTTTTTTGCTACTTGCAATACTTTGTGAAAAGAAATAGCAGATATATCAAGGGTAGTACTAAGCATTCCATAGTCTAAATCATCGTAAGCACGACCTTTGCGAACATTTGGTGACATACCAATTGAATGCAAGACAAAATCAATTTTACCACCTAAGATTTTTATTGATTCAGCAAATACATTTTCCAAATCGGCTACGTTTGTAGCATCGGCTGGGATAATTTGAGCATTTAATTTCTTGCCTAATTCGTTAGTTGTACCCATACGTACAGCTAAAGGTGTGTTGGTAAGAGTAATGGTAGCACCTTCTTCTACTACTCTTTCAGCTACTTTCCATGCAATAGACATATCGTTTAATGCACCGAAGATAATTCCTCTTTTTCCTTTTAGTAAGTTATTTCCCATGTTTTCTGTTTATTAAAATTGCACAAAATTACTCCTTTTGTTCAATAAGTTCCAAACTAAATCCCTCTTTTTTTATTTTTTCTATCAATCTCATATTTTTTCAACATGCTTTTTGTTTGTAATAAGGTCTTTGCCCTCCCAAATTACATAAGCCTTATGTGCTTGATTTAAAAACATTTGCCATCCGTTACAGGTCGTTGCTCCTCGTGTTTCGGCTTGGTGTAGAAAAAGCGTACGTATTGGGTTGTAGATTAAATCATATACTAAGTGTTTATCTGTAAGAAAATGATAGGGTATAGGAGGACAATGTTTTACTTCGGGGAATGTTCCTACGGGGGTGGTGTTCACAATAATAGTGTATTGTTGCAAAATTTCTTTTGTTAGTTGCTTGTATGTAAGTCCTTTAGATGGGTCTCGTGATACAAATTGTGTATTAATCTTTAATTTTTTTAGAGCATATAGAATTCCTTTTGAGGCTCCTCCTGTACCTAATATTAGGGCGTGTGTATGGTGGGGTTTCACAAAAGGTTTGATAGCTTCTGTAAAGCCAAACCAATCAGAATTGTATCCTTTCAAAAAACGTTTTCCGTTTTTTTCTGTAATTTTTATTACATTCACAGCTCCAATCTCTTTTGCTTCGTCATCAATTTCGTCCAAATATTCCATTACTTGCTCTTTGTATGGTATGGTTACATTTAAACCACACAAATTAGGAGTATCATTCAATACTTTCATTACATCTTTAATGGTGGGTAGTAAATAATTGTCATACCTGGCATCAATAGCTTGTTCCTGAAATTTCTCATTAAAGTAAGCTTTTGAGTATGAATGATGTAATGGATTTCCTATAACACCGTATTGTTTCATAATGGTAGTTTATTTTTGTTTTATTTTTAGTATGCGTATGTACGTTTATTAATTTTTGCAATAATCCAGCTACTAGGATGTTAGATTAATGTATTGTAGTGCATCTGGGTATATTTCTAGAAATAAATTTAATGCTTCAGTATTTATATTGATAGCTTTTTGTAGATGTTCTTTGGCTGGCAGATAATTTTCTTCACCGTAATACGCCATAGCAAGAAATAAGTGTATATTGTCTGTTTCATGATCTAATTCAAACGCTGTTAAATAGTAATGTAATGCCATTGAAAAGTTTTCTTGTTCCAAATATAAATTTCCAATGCTAGTTAATGTTTCGGGTTGGTTGCTGTTTAACTCGATAGAAGTTAAATAGGCTTGTAGCCCTTTTGAAGGGTCATCTAAATTGATATATGCTTCGCCTAAATATACCCAAGCTTCACTTAGTGTTGGATCTAATTCAATGGCACGTACAAAATAATTGATACTTTTTTGAAATTGTTCTTTTTCCAAATGGCAAATACCTACACCTACCATTGCCTCAGTATTGTTTGGTTGCATATCTAGTACCATACTGTAATAATGCAAAGCTAAATCAAAATCTTCCATTTTTTCATAACTTTCGGCTGCAAATAGTAGTGGTGTAGCTTTGTGTTCTGTTTGCTCAGCATACATTAAATAGGTTTCGGCTGCTTTTTTGTAGTTATCGTTTTGGTAATAAGCATGTGCCAATAGTTGCCATGCCATAGCATCTTCTTCATTTATAGCGGTAGCATATTCGTATGCCTCTATGGCTTTTGCATAGTCTTTTTGAGAATAAAAGACCTGCCCCAAATTAAACCAAGCTTCGTCGGAATACGGTTCAATGTCTAAAATACGATGGTAAGTTGCAATGCTATTGTCTATTTGATTAAGTTTTTCGTAGCAAAAGGCAATTTCAAATAAAATATTGATGTTATACACATTTCGAGTGTGTCCAATAAGTAAGAAATCAAGTGCTTTTTGGTAATATTCATTATTTAAATACACATAAGCAATATCCAAATAGATTGTTTCATCTTCTTGTGCATAGGTATTAATTAGCTCTTTGCAGTTTTTTTCTGCTTGTACTTCTTGCTTGGTTTTGAGCAATATTTCGGTTTGTAGTAGATGTAATTCTATATCAGAGGGATATAAAGCTACTAATGAATTGGTATGTTGCAAAGCTAGCTCTAGGTCGTTCAATTCTATTAAGATACGTACTTTAGATGTTTCTAACCCAATATTGTTTGGGTGGAGTTTGAGCCCAAATTCAATAGCTCGTTTAGCATCCTTTACACGCATTCTTCGCAAATAGAAATCAGCTAATTGCTCCATTTCTTCTGCATCAAAATAGCCTCCAGTAAGATTGGATTCATAATTTTTAAGAAGTTGAGCGAACCGTTCATTAGCGTTATCTAACTGCTTCATGGTATTCCTTTTTCTGCAAAAATACAAGTAAATTGGCTGATAACGAAACTTATACATTAAAAGTTATTAACAACAAAAAATGTGTTGATTGTAATTTATTCTTTCAGTTTTGTTGTAGATTCGTGATAGCACTCTCTACATAATGGTTGATAGTCGGCTGTTTCTCCGAGCAACACTTGTTTGTCCGAATTTGTTAAACGATACGAATAAAGGGCTAAATGACCACATTTAACACAAATGGCTCTTACTTTGGTAACATGTTCAGCAATAGTACATAAAGCAGGCATTGGACCAAACGGATTACCCTTAAAGTCCATATCCAAACCCGCTATGATTACACGCATTCCTTGATTGGCTAATTGTCTACACACATCTATTAATCCCATATCAAAAAATTGAGCCTCATCAATACCTATTACATCAACGTCATTTGAAAGTAGTAATATGTTTTGTGAAGAGTCAACCACCGTTGATAATATTGAGTTTTTATCGTGCGATACAACCTCTGTCTCCGAATAACGCACATCTATGGCAGGTTTAAATATCTCTACATGTAATTGTGCAATTTTTGCCCGTTTTAGACGACGGATAAGTTCTTCGGTTTTTCCAGAGAACATAGATCCGCAAATAACTTCGATTGAACCTCTTCGTTTTTCTGATTGACGTGATGTTTCTAAATATATCATTTGTTGCTTTTGAGTTTAATTACTACTTTTGCAAAAATAATTAATTTCTTCAGAAAAAAGGCTCATGGAAAAAAATATTTTAATTGACCAAATGCTCAAAGATATCAAAGAGCTTGAATTAATTGTGAATGGTGTGCGTACAATGAATACGATTCATCCAATAATGCAACAATTAGTCACTAGAAAGATTAAAAATTTGGAAGAAAACTTTTCGTTGGTATTGCAAGATAGTGTGCCTACGGATAAGGGTGCTCCAAAGTTTACTGATGTTAACGATGAAGAAGATAGTATTACCAGTACAGACGATACTACCACAACTATTTTGCTGGATGAGGATATTGAAGAAATTGAGTTTGTGGATACACACAAAAAAGAGCAACCAGTTTCCCAACCAACAGTAAAGTCAAGCACATCACCTACTATTCCACCTTCACAAAATGAACCGCGTACGTATACTCAACAAAAATCTAGTATTCAACCAGAAACGACCATTCATAAGGAAACCCCAAAGCCTGCTTCTGTCATTTTAGCAACACCCAAAACAAGTGCTGTGGATGCTCGACTTGTAACCGATTTGCGTAGAGCGATTGGTATTAATGATAGGTTTCGTTTTAAACGCGAATTATTTGGTGGAGATGAACAAAAAATGATGGAGACAATAGATATATTAAATCAATGTTCGTCATTGCAAGAGGTAGAAGAGTATATTGATGCCCATTTTGATTGGCAAAAAGAGGATAGTACATACGTCTATTTTTCAGAAATATTACGCAAACGTTTTGCTCATATATAAAAAAATTGTATGAAACTATTTGTAGTGCCCACGCCAGTAGGAAATTTGGACGATATGACATTTCGGGCTATAGAGGTGCTCAAAAAAGTCGATTTTATTTTAGCCGAAGACACACGAACAAGTGCTGTTTTACTCAAGCATTTTGATATTAAAAATACCCTTATTGCTCATCATAAATTTAACGAGCACAAAGGATTACAACCCATTATAGAACGCTTGTTAGCAGGACAAACAGGGGCTGTTATTTCTGATGCTGGGACACCTGGTATTTCTGATCCTGGTTTTTTGATAGTACGTGCCTGTATCGAACACAATATTCCAGTAGAATGTTTGCCAGGAGCAACAGCTTTTGTTCCTGCATTAGTTAATGCTGGTTTGCCCATGGACCGTTTTTGTTTTGAAGGCTTTTTACCCCAAAAAAAAGGCAGACAAACACGTTTGCAACAATTAAAATTTGAAACGCGTACCATTATTTTGTACGAATCTCCGTATCGGGTAGTGAAAACATTAACACAGTTGGCAGAAATATTGGGACAAAATCGTAAAGCCTCTGTATCGCGCGAAATATCAAAACTGTACAACGAAACAATTAATGGCTCCTTGGCGGATATCATAGCTCATTTTGTGCAAAAACAACCCAAAGGTGAATTTGTGCTAGTAATTGCAGGTGCAAATGTAAAACATGCGGAATTGGATGAATCTTCATCAGAAGAGGATGAATGAAATTTTATCCAAAATTTTATCTAAAAAAATAATTGATTTGTAATTGATTATGTATCTTTGTAACCGAAAAACACAAGTAACACTTTTTTAAAACATTATTTTATGAAAAAATTACTATTAGCATCTGCAATTTTTGCTATTCTGTTTTCATCATGTGGGTATGAAAGCAAAGAATTCAAGGCTCTTAAAGCAAAGAATGATTCTATTTTGGCAGTACAAGAACAACAAATTGCCGAAATGAATGAATATATGGCTCTTGTTCAAGAAATTGATAATGGGTTTTCGGCTATTAAACAATCGCAAGATATGTTGAGTATTAGTTCTTCTTACGAAGGTCAACCTAACGAATCATTGCGTACACGTTTTACAAATGATTTAAACACGATTAACCAAATTTTAGCCGATAACAAGTCAAAAATTGCCGACTTAGAGAAAAAAGTAGAAAGCGGAAAGTTTCAATCGTCAGAATTGCGTCGTACCGTAAATAGACTAACCGAAACATTAAACCAAAAAAATCAAGAACTAGAAGCATTAAGTGCTGTGTTGGCTAAAAAAGACATAACGATTGATAGTTTAGTGGTAGAAACACAAACATTGTTACGCAAAACAGCTGACTTGGAAATGGAAAAAAATGTAAATTTGCAAGAAATTGCCAAACAAGATGCTGATTTAAATCGTGTGTACTATAAACTGGCTACACGCAAAGAAATTAAAGAAAGCAATATTGATGTAGATAAAATGAAATCAACTATCCGCAATGGAATGTTTACCGCTGCCGATAAACGTGAATTGGATGCTGTTGAAATTAATTCGAAACGTGCTAGAGTGTTAACTAAGCACCCAGTTAGTTCATACGAGTTACGTAAAAAAGCTGATAAAACATATACCTTGATTATTAAAAACCATACTGATTTTTGGAGTATGTCTAAATATTTATTGGTACGTATTGATTAGTAAAAAGTTAAATAAAGGTGGTAAAAGTACGCAAGGATTTATTTTCTGCGTACTTTTGTTTTTATATCGTGGTAAGAAATGAAATATAAACATCTATTTTTTGATTTAGATAATACCTTGTGGGATTTTGATAAAAATTCGCAAGTAAGCTTGCACGAGCTTTTCGATGCATACCAGCTAATACATTACTACCCAAGGTTTGAGGATTTTTTTGAGATATTTAAGAAACAAAACGAAGTGTTATGGGAAATGTATGGGAAAGGGCAGATAGATAAAAATTTTTTGCACTACGAGAGGTTTCGTTTTCCTTTTGAAAATACACCCTTCGAGGCACAATTGCGTTATAAAGAGTTAGCCGATGAGTATTTGTTGGTAGTGAAAACAAAAACGCATCTTAAACCTTTTGCCAAAGAAATATTGGAATACCTCAAGGATAAAAATTACATGATGTACATTGTATCCAACGGATTTACAGAGGTGCAATACCATAAACTGGAAAATGCAGGTATTGGTACCTATTTTCAACGTATATTTTTATCCGAATCCATTAAAGAACATAAACCATCGAAAGCATTTTTTGATTATGCAATTACATCATCAAATGCTCGAAAGACCGAAAGTTTGGTGATTGGAGATAACTGGGAAGCAGATATTGTAGGAGCTAAAAATGCAGGTATAGACCAGGTTTTTTACAATTATACGAACCGTATTGATTTGCCATTTGCCCCTACATTTCAGGTAAGTTGTTTGTCTGACTTAAAAAATCTTATTTAATCCTATGCATCTGATTGATACACACTCTCATATATATCTTTCCGATTTTGATGCTGATCGGGAGGAGGTTGTTTTGCGGGCACAATCTGTTGGCGTAAAACATGTTATTTTGCCAAATATTGATGCATCTACCATACAGCCATTGCATGTCACCGCCCATACATATACGGGCTTTTGTCATCCATTAATAGGTATTCATCCAACCAGTGTTAAGGCTGATTACAAAGATGAAATTGCGTTTTTTAAAGCACAATTTGAGCAGTATCCGTATATCGGGATAGGTGAAATTGGCATTGATTTGTATTGGGATAAAACGTATCTGCACGAACAAATAGAAGTTTTTGAATATCAAGTAGATATGGCTATCAAACATGCATTGCCCGTGATCATACATTGCAGGGAGTCGTTCAGAGAAATTATGCAAAGTTTGCAGCATTTTGATGCAAAACAACTAAAAGGAATTTTTCATAGTTTTACAGGTACCCCTGATGAGGCAAATGAAATTTTTGGAGCAGGTAATTTTAAGTTGGGCATCAATGGTGTAGTAAGCTATAAAAATGCTATCTTTGCACAGCAATTGCAACACATACCATTGTCGGCTATTGTATTAGAAACAGACGCTCCCTATCTAACACCAGTGCCACATAGGGGAAAAAGAAACGAGCCATCATATTTGCCGCATGTAGTAAAAAAGCTAGCTGAAATATATGGCGTAAGTGAAGAAAAAATTGCACAAACAACAAGCAATAATGCTTATCAAGTATTTCCAAGCTTGATAGACGTGTAAAAAAAAGGAGAGGTGCTCGAGTGGTTGAAGAGGCACGCCTGGAAAGCGTGTATACCCCAAAAGGGTATCGTGAGTTCGAATCTCATCTTCTCCGCAAAAAAACGACAAAAGTCCAAAATAGTTTGGACTTTTGTCGTTTTAGTAAATAGGGGTATGTAATCCTTTTTAAAGTTCTTATTACCTAATTGGAACTCACGGAATTAACCAGCTGTCTTGGTTTAGTGAATTAATGTCGTTACAAACGACAAACCATAAACCCCTCGTTGTGAAAACGAGGGGTAGGGATTTCTTATGTCTTTTTTGTTTGGTTCGAATATGGAAAGCTGGAGCTTTCCTTTTTATACCAACTGTACATCTAAAATGACCCAAAGTCATTTACTATGTTTACTGTTGTTAATGCCGATTGAGTATTTCGAGATGCGTATGGAACATCCCGCATAGCGGGACAAACCAATAGGGCAATGAGACTTTGTCTAAATTGGGCTATATTGTTTGTGCAATCGGTATAACTTCGACATAGCGAGACGTTATGCCTAACACCCAGATTGTCAAACTTCACGCTACGGTGAACAGGGGGCTCTCCCCATCAGTCTTTACTGGTGGGGCAGTCTACTCGATTATGGGCTGGGGTTTAGTGGATTATTGTCGTTACAAACGAAAAACCATTAACCCCTCGTTGAAAACGAGGGGTAGGGAGGAATGACAGACCACATTTTGAAGTATTAGGAGAAAAATACAAAAATGCTGACCCAAATTCGGAAGAAGAAATATGGATACCAATTCGACAGAAATAAATAACGCCAGCCACTGGCATCGTGTATAAAGCATTGGGGGTTAAGTGGTTAAATCAAGCGTTCTGTCCCGCACCAACGATTAGGTATTTCCGGAACTAACTATCGACCTCTTGACAATGAATTTAAAATACGAGAGGCTTTGGAATCAGCTTGCAAGTTGGTGAATATGAAAGAAAACATATTTGAAAAAGCATTGATTATATTGGTGTTGATTTCTTACATTCAACCATTTATGGACGGAAACAAGAGAACAGCAAGGATTGTAAGCAACGCAATATTGATGAATTATAAACATTGTCCCATTTCATTTAGAACGATTGATTCTGTAGATTACAAAAAAGCGATGTTACTCTTTTACGAACAGAACAATATTTCGCAATTTAAAGAGATATTTATCAATCAGTTTGAATTTGCGGTTAAGACTTATTTTTAGGATGTGACACCATTTTCTCCAAGCAGAGAATATGGTTGAAATTGGCTCGGATCAATACAGATAATGATTCAGGTATATTACAATTTAGTAAATAAAAAGTGCTATTATTCTTTTTCTTTTAACGTTCGTATTTGCGTGAATCATATTTGTTTCAATCAGCGTACATACTTTGTATTATTGCTATACCTGTTTGAGTTTTAAAGTATTTATTCCGAATATTCTCTATTGAATGTTTTTCCATTTCATCTTCATATATATTTACTAAAAAATCTGCTTCAACAATAACCTGAAAATCCATATTGTCTATTTTCTGATAGGAATGATGATTGCCAATAATGAAACAAATTCTATCAATAGTTGTAGTATCTATATGTTGGTCTGACAACATATTTTTAGCGATGGCAGGTCCTTCTATTTCTTGGTATTTGCCGTTACTGGAATTATATTTTTTTTCAGCTTCAATGATACCTATATCGTGTAGTATAGCCACTATATCCACAATGAATAGTTCATTTTCTGTTAGTTTTTCTTTTCGTGCAATACACGTGGCAAAGCCATATACTTTAAGGGCATGATTTATTCTTCGAACGTCTGTTCCAAAATATAGAATCATTTTTTCGATAATAGTAGTAGTTATATTATTCATATTTGGTATGTTAACGATTGTTGTTACAGTATGATGTGTGTGTCTACTAAAAATGGTTTTTCTGTATCTGTTTGCTTATGATGGTTCGATGATAAGCCTTTGTTTCGCTTAATTATTGCTCAAAAGTAAGATTTTTTTAAGGATAGTACAAAATAGAGGGAAAGAATTTTTTAGTTAGAGTGTTGCACTTATACATATAGCATTGCTTAGTCTGCATTCTGTCGTTGTTTTACATGGTATTTGTAAAAGACTAGGATAAGTTAAAAATATAAAAAAGATAATCGACAGTGAACATAGCCGTTGTTATTGAGCAAAAAATCCAATTAAATTCATTTTCTTTTGATTATTTCGTATTTTATAGCGAAATTTGTGAAGGATGATAATGCAGGTGTGTCTTATTTCAAACATGGTCTTTTAAAGCTCTATCCTCCATTATTTTATGCTTACACAGGACAATACTATACCTAATTTTATGGAAGATACATTTGCCCATAAGGCTTTAACTTGGGATAATCCCCGAAAAATCAGTATGACCAACAAATTTGTGAAGGAAATAGAAAAATTGTGCTCTTTCTCTTCTTCCCTCAAAATACTTGAAATTGGAACAGGTACGGGTTTGGTTGGTTTGCAGTTAGTATCCAAAGCTTCAGAAATGTTGCTTATAGATACATCGCCATCAATGCTACAAATTCTAGAAAAAAAATTACAAGACAATCCATATCCTCACGTTAA
>JAAYPI010000188.1 GCA_012519885.1 Bacteroidales bacterium | reverse complement strand
TCAAAAAGGTGGCATCTATTTTGACCTAACTTCCCAAGAAAAGCACATCTTTGGATGTGTTTTTTTATTATGTAGAACACTTGAAGGATTATGTTAAAAACAGGATTATACAATATTGTAAAATAATTACAGCAGTATATAATGGGTGTATCAAGTACTTTTTAAAAAGAGGAAATTATGGATAAGTATCTTGGTTTTAAGAAACAGATCCCTGAAAATATCATGGAGAATGTTGAGAAATGCTTATCAAATGAGATTGCACTTTTTAAGCCTAATACTTTTATTACAGGAAAACTGATGTATTCAGAGGATTTTCATTTGATTATACCATCTGTGGCTCCGCCGGATACCTATGTAAATAATAAACTACAAAGTTTTAGTAGTAAAAAAATTGTTATTTTTAATCAAGGAGATACGATATTATGCACAGAAGGAGGTGTAAAGAAACAATATCTCTCACTACTAATAAAGCCAGAATTCATAAATAAAATAGCTGAGGAAATGGAACTGGGAAACCCTGGTGCGATTAGGTTTGAAAAATTGCAAAATCCTTATTCTAGGGAACTTATACAGGCAATTAACGCATTTGATAGAGAAGCGGCACGAGGGGATAGTTTCCCACTGATGCTAGACTGCATAGCCGTGCAAATTGTTACCTTTATTTTGAGGGAATTTAAAACTAATCTGAAGAAGGCCCCAATTAATTCACCTGATATGGATATAAATATCAAATTATCTGTTGAATATATCCATACATATTATAATTCCAATATTACTATTACAGATATTTGTGAAGAAATTAATGTTTCTCCTTTCCACTTTATACGTTCATTCAAGGAAAAGATGGGCATTTCTCCTCATCAATACCTTATACAATTGCGTATTCAAAAAGCCAAGGAACTTTTGAAGTGTAGAAGTTACTCTATATCGGAAGTGGCAATGTTGTGTGGTTTTGTAAATTTATCTCATTTTTCCAGTACCTTTAAAGATATAACCGGATATTCCCCAAATAGATATAAAAAAAGCATATAACAATTCTGAGGGAAAACTTATAAATTAAATAGCAATTTTTCAAAAGTGCTGTGAGCAATTATTCCAAAAGAATAATTGCTTTTTTATTTTATAATTCAAAGGAACTGTAAAAAAAAGTAAAAGAAGGGGTGGGATAGAATGTCTTAGATATATTCTATTAAATATCTTAGAACGATACATCCTTGGGGAAACGAGAAAAAATTAACATGAAATAAACAGCAGGGAGGGTGCATTGTGAACATTTTGAATCATGGGAGAATCAACAAGTCTCTAACTGTGATTCTTGTGCTGACTCTGATTATAACTATTTCTATAAGTGGGTTGTCCCTTTATGCCGCCTCTCCTACTCCAATTGAGGACGACAATATTGAAAATACAGAAGAAGTAGTGGATGCTGAATTAGCCGATGAGAGTAATAACTCTGAGGAGTTGGAAACGGTAGCTGATGTTGTATATAGTGAGGATGTCATTATCCAAAAGGATAACATTCTTTTTGAAGAGTTGGTTATAGCTTTAAAAGAGGAACCTACTGTGATTCAAGTGGGAACCCCTGAAGAACTTGAAGCAGCATTAGCTAGTGCGGAAAGTGATTATACCATTAAGTTGACTAATAATATCGAGTATCGCAAAGGAATTATAATAGATGGCAAAACTATTACCTTCGATGTGGGCAATTTTACTCTTGATGTTAAAAATTCAGAGGGAACAGGACTTAATGTAATAAATGGAGGCAATGTCAAGCTTAGCGGGTCAGGCAATTTAAATGTAAGCTATACTGGTACAAAAGGTTATGAAGGTGTAAAGGTTCGAGAAAATTCTTCGGCCACTGTGACAAATGTAACATCCAAATCTGGGAGCGGAATTGGGGTTTATGCAGATGGGGATGGAGCTTTCATCCGAGTATTGGGAAATATTGAAGCTAAGGGGAGCAGCGGAAAAGGTATTCTAACCTGGAGGGGAGGAAGCGTCGTTGTTGATGGTACAGTTACCATCGGAGCGGTTTATGTGCAGATAGGCGTAACCTCATTGCAGGAAAAGGAAGGGGTTTATGACTCTGCAAAACCAGGCTATCTCAAATATATTTCAAATAGTGATGACAATACTGAGAC
>JAAYPI010000103.1 GCA_012519885.1 Bacteroidales bacterium | reverse complement strand
TTCAAGTCGTTGAAAATGTTCAGAATGATACTCCTGTTAAAATACAAGAAACAGGTTTGTTGTTATTTCAAATCTCAACTGTTACCCAGCATGCTAATGCTAAAGTGTTAATAAAATAATTTTTTTCATACTATTTTAAAGGGTGTTCATTGATAAATGGGCACCCTTTTTTTATTAGGCAAATTAGTACAAGTTATACAAAATGTACAAAATAATCAAGCTTTAACTATTAATAATTCTGGTGTAAGTATATTGAATGTCAGTACCTTTACTCAGCAAACACAAGCCAAAATCTTTGTAAAATAGTCTTTCTTACAGAATCTCTATTTCTTCATCCCTTTTTCAATGTTAATTGGGTAATTTTTTTTGTAAAATAAGAAAAAAACAACATAAAACTTTGATGTTTGAGATATAAAAGTTTTATCTTTGTAGCAATATAAAAAATGTACCACTAAATGCTAATAGTGTAAATATGGTTATTGCTAAAAGATTTTTTCTGCTTATCGTAGCTTATCAGGTTGCAAGTGCTTCTGCATTTGCTCAGTTAATGCCAGATACATCAGCCGATAAAGATGCATTGTCAAGTTGGGAATTATGGCTAACAGTCTTTGTAGCTGTGTTAGTTTTAGGTGTTATTCAGTACGTTAAATGTAAAAATAAAGATTGATTTAGGTCGTTTTTTTAAACTAGCTGATTTAAAACATGAATGGTATGGCATGCCACAATTCCAGCAGTTTCTGTGCGTAGTCTGTTTTCACCTAATGAAACACTTGTAAAGCCTTTCTGTAAAGCCCTTTTTATTTCTTTTTCACTAAAATCTCCCTCTGGTCCTATTGCTAGTGAGATGTTTTTATTGATAACGTCTTTTTTTGTCAATTCTATTTTTGTAGCATCTTTGTAGCAATGAGCAATACATTTTTGTTCGGCGTGTACAGTTGATAGCCATTCATCAAATGTCATTGTTTCATCTAAAATTGGCATATAAGCTTGGTGAGATTGCTTGATTGCCGAAATAATAATTTTATGCAATCTATCTGTTTTGCATATTTTACGTTCCGAATAGTGGCAAATTATGGGTGTAATTCTATCTATGCCTATTTCGCATGCTTTTTCTACAAACCATTCTAACCTATCCATATTTTTTGTAGGAGCTATGGCAATTGCAATAGTATAATTTCTTTTCTTTGGTATATGTGAGGTCTGGGTGATACGCACAGAAGTATGTTTTGGATGAGCCTGTTCGATAATGGCTGTACAAATATGACCATTACCATCGAATACTTCTATTTCATCGCCAATACCCAACCGTAATACACGAATAGCATGAGCAGATTCTTCTTCGGTAAGTTGTAATGACGAATGAATATCAGGACAATAAAAATGATGCATAGTTTTTCTTATTTTAGGTGCAAAAATAGCATTTTGAAAGCAACTTGACAAGTATTGTTATTCCTTTTTAATTATCTTTGCACAAATATGAAAGAGATGAATTGTTTGGTTACTGGTAGTACTGGATTAGTAGGAGCACATTTGTTGGCTCATTTGGCACAATCGCACTTATATACTGTGCGAGCATTAAAACGTAAAACCAGTAAAATGGACACATTACGTTATGTTTTTGGGTTTTATTCTCAAGATATAGACTCATTATTGGATACCATTACTTGGATAGAAGGAGATATATTAGATAAGGATAGTTTGGCAATTGCAATGGAGGGTATTCAAGTCGTATTTCATTGTGCTGCAGATGTAGTGATTGGTGAAGATATTACAGGTTCGGTATTGAAAACCAATGTGCAGGGAACTCAAAATATAGTAGATGTAGCATTGCAAAAGAAAATACAAATTCTATGTTATGTCAGTTCTGTGGCTGCTATTGGCAAATCGATAACGGATAGTTATCCAGATGAGAATGCTTTATGGGATAGTAATCAACCACATTCTGTATATGCTCAAAGTAAATATGAAACAGAACAAGTAGTGTTTGCCATACCCCGTAATCAAATGCGTGTTATTGTTGTGAATCCGGGAGTTATTCTTGGTGTAAATAATAATAAACATGGTAGTAGTGCAGTAATTTATCTAGCCAAAAAAGGATTACCTTTTTATACGCAAGGTGGTAGTGGATATGTAGATGTGCGTGATGTATGTAAAGCTATGCTATTGTTAGTGCAAAGTAGTGTTACGCATGAACGGTTTATTTTAGTAGGAGAAAATTGTACAACAAAACAATTGCTCACATATTTTGCACAAGGATTTCAGCATACACCTCCTTTTATTCTCATGCCTAAGTGGTTATTGTGTATTTTTGCTTGGTGTGCAGAGATACTATCAACCATTTTGAAAGCTAAAGGAAATTTTAATAGAAAATCCATACAGACGGCCTTGCATACGAGTTTTTATAGTGCAGAAAAGATGAAACAGCGTTTTAATTTTCACTTTACACCAATGCACCAGTGTATAGAAGATATTTGTAAGTATATTAACTAATTTATAACTCCGCTAACAGTAATTTGAGTAATTGAAAGGTTTTTTGTGGAGCTTCTTCCCAAAAATTATCGTATTGTTGTTGGTGGTTATCTACCCAAGGAGTATCGCTAATAATGCGAAAACTTATAAATGGCAATTGGTGGTAGAAGCATACTTGAGCTATACTGTTAGACTCCATATCTACTGCCAATCCACACGGTCTTTTTTTCTTAATGTGCATAAGTTCATCATTATTAGTAATAAATTGATCTCCCGTACAAATTAATCCAAAAGAAAACTTTTTATTATACTGTAGTTTTGATTTTAATGTTGCAAGTAAATCTTTATTTGCAACAATTTCATCAGGAAATCCAAGTTCTGCTTGATGGTTTTGCACTTCACCGGCATAAAAATCGTGGTAACATGTTTTTTGCCCCACTACAATATCGGCTACCTGTAAGCGTTTATCAATACCACCAGCTACACCTGTGTTTAATACACAATCTGGACGAAATTCTTGAATCATAATTGTGGTAGCTATGGCAGCATTTACTTTGCCAATACCACTTTTAAGCAGTATTACTTCTTTTTTGCCAAGGTTTCCTGTACAAAAGTGCAAGTGTTTATGTTGAAAATGTTCTTTATTTGTAAGCAGTTCGCTAACTAATGTAAACTCGCTATTCATGGCAACAATAATGCCTATTTTTGTGTAATTCATGTTGGTTTATGTTATTGAGTATGATTGTAGTGTATTTGTTTGTCCGTAGTAAATATATCCATTAATGTCAGTAAAATGCATTTCTTTCAATAATTGCATATATGTCATTAATTGTTTTTCATGGCTATATACAACTTGTTCTCCAAATTTATAATCAATTACAATGGCTTTATTGGCATGTGTGAGTATTTTGTCTGGTCGGTATTTTTTACCATCAGCAGTTAAAATACTACGTTCATTATAGCTTTTATAAATGCCAGAGAACCATTCTTTTACCTCTGTTAATGTGAAGAAAAGTTCCAGTTGAGAGCGGATGTCTTCTGATTCTTTATCAGTGATTTTCCCTTCCATTCGTAATTTTAATACTGATATGTGAATATCATTTTTGCATGTAATGTGTTCCAAGATTTGATGCATTAATTTTCCATAATCTTTTGCAGGACTAATGCCTATAAAATCAGAAGCATGTAATCGTAACGAGATTTTTGAAGATGGGTCGGCTGAAAAATAGGTAGAAACTTGATATTGTTGGTTATCTATTTGTTTTTTGCTAGGGAGTAGCATTTCTTCCCATCTACCAAAGCAATATTTTTCTTCCTCTGTTGTGTTTTCTTTGCCTTTTTGTATTGATGAATTGCAAAAAGTATATAATAAATCTCCTATTGTTTTGTTCTCTTCTGGTTTTTTACTATGTGATCCTGTAGCAAATATTCCGAATTTTGCTCGTGTAAGAGCTACATATAATGTGTTGATATTATCAATATACGCATACATTTTTTCTTCGAAATAATCATTTTGAAATAGGGTACGTTCTAGATTAGAACTATAACTTATTGGTACGATGGGCAACATGTCAAAAGGAGCTTCTGTGGGTTTGCACCACAAAATAGTTGAATTATGAGCTATATGATCCACATTCCATGTTGCAAAAGGCAGCAGCACAAACCCAAAATCTAATCCTTTGGCTTTGTGAATGGTTATTATTCGGATAGCATTTTGCGTATCTGAGGTAGATACGGTTTTTTCTTTGCCTGTTTCCTCCCACCAGGCTAAAAAAGACCGTAAATCTGATCCTTTTTGTGTAATAAAGTCGAGTATAAGATCTTGAAAAGCTTGTAAGTACACTATATCTTCGTAAAACTGGTTGAGTGTAAATAGTTCGATTAACTTTTCAGTCATTTCGTAAAGAGGAAGGTGTATAGACGAAATTATACTAGTTTTTTCGTCATCAGAAAATATATCATATACCGAACTGTTTTCAATATCCTTTTTGGATAAGTATTCATCTACTATTGATTTGGTTGGATGAAACAGATTGTTGTATAAATATACTATTTTTAGCCTATTTATTTTGTCTGAAGGTTCCAATTGATATAGCAAAATTGCAATAATAAATTGAACTATTTTTGAATTAGCAATACACAAGGATTCTTCTGAAATAATATCGTATGCAAAGCCAGTGTTGGCTAGCGGGTTATTTTTATATTCTAGTAAATATTCAGCTACCACTTTGCCCTCAGCTTTCGTTCGAGTAAGTATAGCTATATCACGAAGAGAGTAACCCGATTCTTGGATTTTTTCAATATTCTTAACCATTTGAAGCAATGTATAAGCCTCGAATTCTTCTTTGTTGTTTCTATCTGTAAACTGAATTTCTATATACCCTTTGTTTTTCCGATATTCTTTTTTCTTAGGAAAATTTTGTTGTACTTGAGCGTATGATTCTGTCAACAAATGTGTTAATGAATTGTTTGTTGTATCGATGCCAGCTTTTGCTATATCGTCTACATATTTTGCTTGTAACTGCTGTGTGGCAAATAAAAAAAGCTTATTATTGAAAGAAATAATTTCTTCGTCGCTTCGCCAATTATCTAGCAAAGATTCATGTTGAACGTATTGTGGAAATTCTTTGTCAAGTTGTTGAGCCAATATTTTCCAATCAGAACTACGCCAACGATATATACTTTGTTTTACATCACCTACTATTAAGTTGGTGTTCCCATTTGCTAAACTATTAGATATAAGTGGTTTAAAGTTTTCCCATTGCAGTCTTGAAGTGTCCTGAAATTCATCTAGTAGGTAGTGATCGATATATGTGCCAATTTTTTCGTAAATAAAAGGGGTATCACTATCATTGATGATGCTATGTAATAGATTGGAACTATCGCTTAATAGTAAAGCATTATTTTCGTTATTATTTTCTTTAATACATGTGTGGATATCGGTAATAATTCCTAAAATATTACTGTATTTTATTATAACTTCGGCGGTATTGTATTGCAATATAATAGACTGATGCGTGCGGATAAAATCCGTGATAAGTTCATGCAACCCATTGCTTACTAATGAATTAATTCTATCCTTGTTTGGGCTATTTTTTGTGCAATAAGCAGTAGTATCGCTTTCGAGTTTTAAAAAAGTGGCTGTTAATTCGCGGATGTCATTTTTTGCAAAATGTTCTAATGCATCCAGTGTGTATCTTTTGAAATCAGCTGTGCTAAGTCCATTATTTGCAATAATATCCAAAATATGTGTAGCCTTTTGTTGTAGCGTTTGTTTAACAGTTTTTTTTAGATTTTTTAAAGAGGTAATATAGTCATGTAAAAATTCTTTTTCAGTAACTTTTTCTAATTCGGAACTAAAACGCAAGTAGTGTTCTTTAAATATTTCTGTACCTAGTGTTACGATTTCATTCTTAAATGACCAGTTTTGACCACTTTCAATGCGTTGTTCTGCTAAAGAGATAAGCCATTCGAGTAATTTTTTATGCTTTTTATCTTCTAATTGAAGCATCATCGTTTCGACTGTTTCAATTAGAATTTTTTTGTTGTCGACTTCTAGTATATAGTTGTTATTTAATCCAATTTCGCGAATAAAGGAGCGAATAATTTGCTGAAAAAAACGATCAATGGTACTTACCTTAAACCGTGAATAATCATGTAGTATTGTTTGTAATATTTCCTTAGCTTTTTTTCGTAAAGCCAATACATCAAAAGGGTTATTCCTATCGCAAAAAATAGGAATATAATCACTTTCTTGGTTGTCAGCCAATTTGTGTAATTCTAGCAAAATACGTGTTTTCATCTCCTCTGTTGCCTTGTTGGTAAAGGTAACAGCCAGTGTTCGTTTGTAGGCATCTGGCTCACTAAAAAGTAACCGTAGATAGTTTTCAGTAAGTTTAAATGTTTTTCCTGAACCTGCCGAAGCTTGATAAACCAGTAAATTATTCATCCCTTTTTTTTGCTAATTATTTTCCTGTAATAAGTTTTGTTTTATACCCTTCTGAACGTAGGAGTTCATCAATTTTGGTACGCACATCTCCCTGAATTAATATTTCTCCATCACGTGTTGAACCTCCAACACCACAACTTGTTTTCATCTTTTTTGCCAATTCTTTTAGGGCAACATCATCGCCAATAAAACCTGTAATTAATGTGGCACATTTTCCGTTTCTCCCTTTTTTGTCAATTTCTATACGCAATGTTTGTTTGGATGGGTTTACTGAATGAATTGGTAGAGTAGGCTCTTCTTCTTCTGTTTGCCCAAATTCAGGATTTGTAGAAAATACAATACCCAATTTAGTTTTCCAATCGTTGTTTTTCATATATTTTAAATTTTATTACAAAAGAAACAAAACTAACTGAATAAAAAAAATATTACCTTTGTAAAATATCCACAATTAGTACAACGGATATTTATTAGAAAAAAAACAGATAAATGAAAATACTTGCAGTAGGATGGAATTATGCGGAGCATAATCAAGAGTTAGGCCAAACTTTACCTACCGAACCTATTATATTTAGCAAACCTGATTCTGCATTGTTGTTGGGGAATAAACCTTTTTTTATGCCCAATTTCTCCAATGAAATTCATTATGAAACAGAATTAGTGGTACGAATTAATCGTTTAGGAAAAAATATAGCACCACGATTTGCTTCGCGTTATTATAGCGAAGTAGCTTTAGGTATTGATTTTACTGCTCGTGATTTGCAACGTTCATTAAAAGTGGCTGGTCAACCTTGGGAAATTAGCAAAGCGTTTGACAATTCGGCTGCGGTAAGCGAATTTATTCCATTAAGCTCATTAAGTGTTTCTATACAGGAGTTATCATTTTATTTGCAACTTAATGACAAAATTGTGCAACAAGGGAATACTAAAGACATGATTTTTTCCGTTGATACTATAATTGCGTATGTGAGTCAATTTTTTACCCTTAAAATTGGTGATTTAATTTTTACAGGTACGCCAGCGGGAGTAGGTCAAATTGCTAAAAATGATCATTTGCAAGGTTATTTGCAAGGTAACCGATTGCTTAATTTTTATATCAAATAAATATTCATCCATGAAATTATATAGTTTCCTTTTGGTCTTTTTGTTGTTTTCGACACTATCTGCAATGTCGCAACAAGAACATCGTTTTTCGATTGCGATCGACTGGAAAAAAGTGCAAGACTTGCGGGCGAATGATGAGGTTCAAAAACGCTTATTTTTTGAAGGAGCTAATTATTTGGATGAGAATCAATTACCATATTTTACGTATACAATTCCCATTAGCAAAGAAGGAACACTTTCTACCTATACCGTTGCCCTTGATAATGCTGTTTTTACTTCTTCTACGGATGATGAAACGACTGTGTTATCCCAATTGGGAGTACCCATACAGACAACAATACACATTGATTATTGCATTGTTTATGAAAAAAAACAACCGTCACTTCAACTTCTTTTTACTCCAATTATTCAAAAGGAAAATTCTTACGCAAAACTTATTAAAGCAGATTTGATTATCTCTTCTACTCCTGCAAATAAAACTGGGAATCAAGGAAAACGATCATTAGGTGATGAAGATCAATCTATCCATCAATATGCATCGTCATCTGTATTGGCTTCTGGTAATTGGTATCAGATTCGTGTGCCACAGACTGGTATTTATAAATTAACCTATGAGGATTTGTTGTCACTAGGTATACAAAATCCAGCTCAAGTGCGTGTTTTTGGTTATGGTGGAGCTATCTTGGAAGAAGATTTTTCAATTCCTCGTGTAGCTGACGATTTGCCAGAAATTGCACTATTTATGGAAAAAGGATCTGATGATGTGTTTAATGCGGGAGATTATATTTTGTTTCATGCACAAGGTACTATCCGCTGGAAATACGATAAGTATAGTGGGTATTATAAACATCAACAGAATTATTATGCAACCCATGGATATTATTTTGTAACAGAAAGAGCAGGAGAAGGCAAACGCATAACATCTCAGCCTCTTGTTACAGAAACTCCTGTTGCTACGGTAACGGATTTCTTACAGTATGGAGTGTATGAGAAAGAACAAGTTAATTTACTTGAGTCTGGTAGAGAGTGGTATGGCGATAAATTTACCAACACAAATAGAACCCTAACAATACCCTTTTCATTTCCGTCCGTAAGTACAACCAAATCAGCTAAAATTGATGTTGTAGTAGTGGGTAATTCTACTCAGAGTAGTTCCATTAGTGTGCACATAGATGATGTGGAACAAACTAATAAAATATCTATTTTTGCCATAACAAGTTATTATCAAGTTGCACGTCAAGGAAGTGGAAGTTATTTTTCAATGCCAAAAGGTCAAAACGAACTGAATGTAAAATTAACGTACATTCCTCAAAATACAACTGCTTTTGCTCATCTTGATTTTGTTCGTGTAAATGCTTATCAAGCACTCAATATGGAAGGCAATAGCATGTATTTCAGACAAACAGATCAAGATTTACGAGATGATGTACTCCAGTATGAGTTAGGAAATGCTACTTCGGATATACGTATCTGGGATTTATCCGATCCCTTGAATATGGTAGAAATACCAACTACATTCTCGACTAATACGCTGTTTTTTGTCCCTTCTGTTCGCTCTGATCTGTTGGTGCGAGAATTTTTGGCTATACGCACGTCGGCTACATTTCCAAAACCAGAAGTAATTGGTAAAATAGCCAATCAAAATTTACATGCGATTCAACAAGCGGATTATGTAATTATTTCTCCAAATGAATTTAGAGAACAGGCAATGCGTTTGGCTACATTTCATCAACAAAAAAATGGTTATTCTGTAGTGATAGTAGAACCTCAGCAGATTTATAATGAATTTTCTTCAGGAACACCTGATGCCACAGCGTATCGATGGTTTTTAAAAATGTTGTATGATAGAGCTGGAGATAATATCAACAATCAACCGAAAGCCCTACTATTTGTAGGAATATCATCTTATGATAATAGAGGAATTGTGCATTCAAAATTACCTTTATTAAGCTATCAATCAGACAATTCTATTGTGTCAACGAGTTCTTATACTACTGATGATTATTATGCTTTTTTGGATGATTCAGAAGGGCTAAATGTTTCACGAGATGTCATGGATATTGGTGTTGGTAGATTACCTGTTGCTACTTTATCAGAGGCTAAAATTGTAGTTGATAAAATTGTAAATTATACCAATAATACGAAAAAAGGACTTTGGAAAAATTATGCAGTTTTTTTGGGAGATGACGGGGATGGTAATATACATATGACACAATCAGATAATTTGGTACAAATTTTTCAGGAAAAATCGAAGGCATACCAACCTGTCAAAGTTTATCTTGATGCGTATCAAATTGTGCAAAGTGCCAGTGGAAGTACATATCCGAGTGTAAAAGAACGAATGTTGAATATTATTAAATCGGGGGCATTGATTTTTAATTTTGTAGGACACGGAAGCGTAAATTCGCTTACCGAAGAACAAACTATCGTGCGTAAAGATATTGAAAATATGCGTAATGATAACCTCGCTTTGTGGATTACGGCAACATGTGATTTTAGTCGATATGACAATAATAAAACCTCAGCAGGAATGAATGTGTTACTTAATCCATATGGAGGAGGTATAGCCTTATTAACTACCACTCGTACCGTATTTTCTGGAGAAAATTATCGACTAAGTCAACAAATTTACAAAAATATTTTACCCGAAGATTCCTTTAAGCCAATTACTTTAGGCGAAATAATGCGTAGAGCAAAGGTTGGTATGGGCGCGGATGAAAATAAATTGAATTTTGCACTACTGGGCGATCCTATGCTATCTTTATCTTATCCAACAAATAGGGTTATAACTACCCAAATAAATGATGCTGTTTTGCCAGATATAGCTACTATAAAATCACTGAGCTTAGTTACAATAAAAGGATACATTGAAAATAATGAGCAAAATGGAATTTTAGAAGAGTTTAATGGTTTTATTTATGTAACTGTATATGATAAAGAAGAAACCATTCACACTTTATCCAACAGAGGAAATGTGCCATTTACGTATAAAGATAGACCTAATGTTATTTTTTCTGGAAAGACAACAGTAGTAAATGGCGAATTTACTATATTGTTTATGGTGCCTAAAGATATCAATTATCGCTATGGTGATGGTCGTATAGTGTATTATGCTGTTGATGAGACTCTAAATCGAGAAGCAAATGGTTATTCGGAAGATTTAATTGTAGGTGGTTCAAGTGATGATATCTCAACAAATCAAGAAGGACCTATTGTCCGAATGTATCTTAATACACCGCATTTTTTGTCGGGGCAAACGGTTAACAATAGTCCCGTATTTTACGCTTTTATGAATGACGATTTTGGTATTAATACAGTAGGAGCAGGTATCGGTCA
The DNA here is from genome assembly GCA_012519885.1 of Bacteroidales bacterium. Taxonomy (GTDB): domain Bacteria; phylum Bacteroidota; class Bacteroidia; order Bacteroidales; family Paludibacteraceae; genus JAAYPI01. The sequence goes on along the minus strand of JAAYPI010000103.1, from coordinate 9,387 downwards.
TGATATTGTGCTCAAACTTAATAATCAAACAAATTATACCTATGTGCTAAACGATTATTATCAAGCCACATTAGATGATTATAAAAGTGGGTATATTCGTTTTCCACTCAATAATTTACCTGCTGGCAGTTACGAATTACAATTTAAAGTGTGGAATTTGCAAAACATATCTACTACACAAACCTTGTATTTTACGGTTGAAGATACAGCAAAACCATCTATTTATTCGCTTTATGCCTACCCAAATCCTGCTTCTGTGAGTACAAATTTTGTGCTTGAGCATGATAGACCTGATGTGTTAGCTACTGCTACATTTATTGTATGTGATATAACTGGTCGTAAAGTATGGCAATCGCAAACTGTTACTACATTAGGAGATGAACCTTTACAACTGACGTGGGATTTAACTGATACTTCAGGAAGAAAACTACCTTCAGGACATTATTTGATGAATGTGAAAATAGAAACGCCTAATGAAGCATTTTCTACGGCTACTCAAAAGATTATCATTATTGGACAATAAATTAAAAATTTTAGCGTTATATTTGCATTCGCTAAACACACAATACATTATTTAGAATGAAAAAAATTAGTATATTTTTAATTGCCATTTTCTCTTTGACTAACATTTTTGCTCAAGCATCACTTGAGGATGATGAGCGTGATGTGAATGTTTTTAATCCGATTACGACAGGAGTACCCTTTCTATCCATAGCACCCGATGCACGAGGAGGAGCAATGGGGGATGTGGGTGCAGCCACTTCGCCAGATGCTTATTCGCAGTATTGGAATCCATCAAAATATGCTTTTATTGATGGTGCAGGGGGTGTGTCTTTATCTTATACTCCTTGGTTGCGTAAAATAGTAAAAGATATTGATTTAGCCTATTTGTCTGGCTATTATAAAATTGCTGACATTCAAACTGTTTCTGCCTCGCTTCGCTACTTTTCTTTGGGTGAAGTTATAATTCGTAAAGATGCTTATACAGATGCAATTAGAACCAAACCGTATGATTTAGCTGTAGACGCAAGTTATGCTCGTATTTTGGCAGAGAATTTTTCAATGGGTGTAACGTTACGTTTTATCTATTCCGATTTGTTAGGTGGGGCTCCTGTGGAAGAAGCAGAATCTTTGACTCCAGGTGCTGCTGTAGCAGCTGATATTTCTGCTTTTTATAGTTCTCCCGTGGTATTCCCAGAGGGAGAAGGTTTTGCTCGTGGTGGTTTGAATATTTCCAATATTGGCTCTAAGCTTTCGTATGGTGACGATTTAAATATGGCTTTCTTGCCTACCAATATGCGTTTAGGTGGTTCGTTGACCTATCCACTTGACCTATACAACAAATTATCTGTTAATCTTGACCTTAATAAGTTATTGGTGCCTTCTCGTCCAGTAAAGGGAGAAGATGAAAGCGATAATGATTACGAGGCTAGGTTAATTGAATATAACAATAGTGACCCAATAGCAGGTATATTTACCTCATTCTCAGATGCTCCTGGTGGTTTCTCCGAAGAATTGCAAGAAATTATGTGGTCATTGGGTCTTGAATATGCCTACAACAATCAGTTTTTTGCTCGTGCAGGATATTTTAACGAAAGTGCCAACAAAGGAAATCGTAAATATGCAACTATTGGTGCAGGGTTCAAACTCAATGTGTTTTCGTTGGATGTAGCTTATGTTGTTTCGGTGGCTCAAAATAACCCATTGGATCAAACTTTACGATTTAGTTTAGCCTTTACCTTAGATGGCATCAAACAGCTAACTGCTCGATAAGTACCACTTGTTTATACATAAGACAGATGAAAATTCGTGTTGGTTTTGGGTATGATGTACATCAGTTTGCTCCCAATAGAGCCTTGTGGTTAGGTGGTGTTAGCATAGAACATAGCCTAGGTTTACTAGGGCATTCAGATGCCGATGTATTAATTCATGCTATATGTGATGCCTTACTTGGAGCTGCAAACTTGAGAGATATTGGATACCATTTTTCTGACACATCGCCCGAATTTAAAAACATAGATAGTAAAATATTGCTGGCAAAAACGATGAACTTACTCAGAGAGCAAGGATACGAGTTGAGTAATATTGATGCTACTGTATGTGCCGAAGAACCAAAAATCAATCCACATATTGCCAATATGAAACAAACTCTAGCTCAGGTAATGCATGTGTCAGAAGAGGATATTTCCATTAAAGCAACTACCTCCGAAAAGATGGGTTTTGTAGGCAGAAAAGAAGGAATGGCAGCGTATGCTACCGTATTGATTTACAAACAATAATTAAAACCTAATATACCAAATTATGAAAAAAAATCTGATAAAAGTAGTATGTGTATGTGCTTTTTTAGCTATGTTATTCAACTCGTGTAAAACACCTTGCCATTGTGGATTGGGTCAGGTTGAAGCAGATAAAGCTACTGTAGAAACGGTCCAATCATAAAAAAACAAGGAACGTTGGTTTAAACGTTCCTTATTTTTTTGTAATGAAGATATTGATTATTTTTTTTCTTTTAACAAATCCCTGATTTCTGCTAATAGAATTTCCTCTTTTGAAGGTGTTGGTTCAACTGGAGCAGCAGGAACAACAGGCTCTTCTTTCTTCTTTTCTAATTTACTTAACCCTTTGATAAACATGAATATAGCAAAAGCTATAATGATAAAATCAAACGTTGCTTGCAAAAAATTACCATAATTTAAAGTAACAGCAGCGGTAGTTTCTGTGGCTTCTTTCAATATTATACTCAACTCAGTAAAATTTACCCCACCTACCAATAACCCAATAGGAGGCATAATAACATCTGCCACTAACGAAGATACAATTTTACCAAAAGCACCACCAATAATTACAGCTACAGCTAAGTCAATGACATTGCCTTTCATGGCAAAAGCTTTAAATTCCTTTAAGAGTCCCATGTTTTTTATGTTTTTAATGAATAAATAATGTTTCTATTATGCAAATGTACAATATTTTTCATACATTTGCGTTAAACAAACGAATAATTACCAATGTAGCATGGTGTAAGTTGCTATTTTAACTAATCTCAACTCTTTATACAAAGAATATGAAAAAAATAATCACATCAATAGCAATTGCCATAATTCTTTTGCTATCTGTTTCTAGTTGTCAAACGAAACATTGCTTATCTCAAGTACAACAAGTGCAGGTTGAAACGCCTACTATTAACTCATAATTTCAAGAGATACTAAAAAACTGTATCAGTTGAGGTATAAACCGCTTATGAATCCTACTATTTGTGCTATTTCCTCTGGTCAACACCAAGCAGCCATTGCCCTCATTCGTATATCTGGGGAAGAAGCATTGCGTATGTGCGATACGTTTTTTGTTGCAGCAAACAAAGCTGTAACCCTATCCACTATGCAGCCAAATAGTATCAAATTTGGACGAATTTTTCAGCAAAACGAATTGATAGATGAGGTATTAGTAAGTGTATTTAAAGCACCACATTCGTTTACGGGTGAAGATATGGTAGAGATAGCTTGCCACGGCTCGTCGTTTATTCAACAACAAATCTTACAACTACTAATACAACAAGGTTGCCAATTAGCCCAGCCAGGAGAGTTTACGCGAAGAGCTTTCTTAAATGGCAAAATGGATTTAAGTCAGGCAGAAGCCGTAGCCGATTTAATTGCCGCACAATCAGCCTCTTCTCACCGAGTAGCTATGAATCAAATGCGGGGTGGGTTTTCTAAAGAATTGGCAGTGTTGAGAGATAAATTACTCGAATTTACTGCATTGATAGAGCTTGAATTAGATTTTAGCGAAGAAGATGTGGAGTTTGCCGACAGGTCAAGCTTGATGGCGTTAGCAACTATTATACAAACAAAACTTGCCAGTTTGGCACGTTCGTTTGAGGTTGGGAACGTGATTAAAAATGGCATTCCGGCAGCGATTGTAGGCGAAACAAATGCTGGAAAATCAACCTTGCTTAACTTATTACTCAACGAAGAAAAAGCGATTGTATCGGATATACACGGTACTACGCGCGATGTGATTGAAGATATAGTAAGTATTCAAGGTATAACGTACCGTTTTATAGATACAGCTGGCATACGCGAAACCCAAGATGCTATCGAAAAAATGGGTATTAAACGTACCTATCAGCAAATAGAACAAGCATCCATCATTTTGTGGGTAATAGACTCAACCCAAGTAAATGAACACATCGATTGGATGGCAGAACGCATAGTTTCACGAAGTGAAGGAAAAAAATTAATCTTAGTATTTAATAAATTGGATAAGATTAACGAAGAAGAATGCCGTGTGTTGGAGTTGTTATTTGAAAATATCACAGCTGAACGCTTATTTATATCAGCGGCTAAACACCAACATATTGATGCGTTGTTACACCATTTGCACCAAGCAGCAGCTATTCCTAGTATTGGCGATCAAGATGTTATTATTACTAATATGCGTCATTTTCAGGCATTAACACAAGCATTAAGTGCCATTGAACGTGTGCAAACAGGTTTATCTACAGGTCTATCGGGCGATTTTGTAAGCCAAGATATCCGCGAATGCCTTCACTACTTAGGAGAAATCACTGGGCAAATATCTAACGATGAGGTGTTGGGTGCTATTTTTAGTAGATTTTGTATCGGAAAGTAGATTCTGCGTGGGAAAGTGAAGCCACTACAAAGAAAATAATAAAATCTGCAAAAATAAGCCCGTAACACCCTTATTTTCAAGTGTTAAAGTTTGTGCCTATCTTTGCAGATTTTTGTTTCGGGTATTGTTTATTTGCAGATTTTTCTTTAACTTTGTCCCCCAGTTGTCCCCCGAAATAGTCGCAAAGGGTCAAAAACTGTCCCCCGGGGACAGAAAAAGTGTCCCTCGAAACAAAAGTCGGTGGTAATTTCTAAAACGATTAATGACTATGGCAAAGAAAAAATCAGCAAGCGTCCAAAGAGGACAAGTTAAGCTTCGCGAAAAGAAGCTTAAAGATGGAAGTTCAAGCCTGTACCTTGACATCAATGTTGGTGGCAAGCGTCATAAGGAATACCTGAAACTTTATCAGGTAGTCCCTACTACAGCGCAGGAAAGAGAACAAAACCGTCAGGCTCTTGCAGCAGCCAATGCCATGAGAGCAAGACGTGAATTAGAAATCATCAATGGCAAATTCGACATCACACAACCCAAACAAGGCGGTGTTCGTTTCCTTGATTACTATCGTCAGATGTGTGAAGACCGTTTGAAGACTCCAGACTCAAATGGCAATTGGGGAAACTGGCATAGCTGTTTGAAGCATCTGGAAGTTTACTGTGATGAAGCAACTACCTTTGATGATATTGATGCCGAGTGGATTCAGGGATTTAAGGATTATCTGAACACAGCAGAGAAAGATGCTCAGAAGAAAACTGACCCAAAGGTTTCTTACGTATTTGTTGGTTTGTCACAGAACTCTAAGGTATCGTACTTCAATAAACTACGTGCATGTCTGAATCAGGCATTTGAAGAACATATTATCGACAAGAATCCAATCAGAGGTGTCGAAGGATTTAAGCAGGAAGAGGTTGCCCGTGAATACCTGACCCTCGATGAAGTTAAGAAGATGGCTGCAACTCCATGTAACTATCCCATTCTAAAAGCGACATTTCTGTTCTCTTGTCTGACTGGACTCCGTAAGAGCGACATCGAGAAACTGACATGGGGGGAAGTCCAGAAATTTGGAAAATACACTCGTATTGTTTTCAAACAGAAGAAAACAGGTGGTCAGGAATACCTCGATATTTCAGACCAGGCAGCAGCCTATTTAGGAACCCGTCGTAATGATGTTGACCGAGTGTTTGAGGGTTTTACCTATGGTGCATGGACTTCACTCGAATTAAAACGTTGGGCACTTGCAGCAGGTATCTCTAAGAACCTAACTTTCCACTGTGCTCGTCACACATTCGCTGTAATGATGCTCGACCTCGGAGCCGACATCTATACAGTCTCTAAGCTCCTTGGCCACAGAGAACTTTCGACAACTCAGATTTATGCCAAAGTTCTTGACAAAAACAAACAAGCAGCAGTCAACTTGATTCCAGACATAAGTAAGTAGAATTCTCTATACATTATATATATGGTAACAAGACAAGAAGCAGTTTTGAGCTTTGTGAAGTTCAATAAGTTCGCGAAGCAACTCATATATGACATCTGCATAGGTGGAAACACTAAGTTAACATCCTACGCTGAAGAATTGCTTCAATTCGAGCAGTGGAAGGAGGACATAATGCTCTATATTAACTTTAATCCTGACCCAATCATCATTGAGAAGATAGCGTCACTCGGTTCTCCAGAAATGTTAGAGAACTACATAAATGATGGAAAAGACACACTTCCACAAAATACTCTTGATGCCCTTACTGGAGTTGTCAATGCGATGAATTCTATTCATGATCTCTGCTATAACATCAATCAAGAGTCTAAAGGCAAATTCAGATACTTGGTTGACGAATTTGCCAATGAGGAAGCTGCTGCCCTTTTTGACCGTGCAGTTAGTGCAGGCTATTTGACCGCTGAATATCAACCAAAGGGCGACACAGACAACTACACGCTGAAGATTATCGCCTTTGCCATTGGTGAACTACTTCATTTAACTATGCGACATAAATGGTCACATTTCGAAGAACAATGGGGCATCGACAGGGCTAATAAACTTTCCACATTACCTATCAGCGAAAGGCAATTCAAAAGAGCCGGAAAACTTATGCAGCTCTATCCCGAAGTTGACTTTACTTTGCTCACTGCACCAAATGAAGACAAATATTTTGATGCTGCCTATGGTACCCGTCGTGTACGTGCGCTTTATCAAGAACTACTTGACCACGGCTACATAAGTCCTGATACTACGGTTGAAGACTTTCTCAGCATCTTCAACCTTGGAAACCAAACAACCAGGAAACCCATCGAATGGATGAAGAGTCAACAACACCTCTCCTACTTCATTTATTTTACATTCTCAAAGACAAACAAAGACTACTGGGTTAAGACTGTTGCATGTTTCTCTGTCAATGGTCATGCTCCTCATAAAGGAAGTCTGGTTACAGGTTTAGTGGCTATGCAGAGAAAGCCAAACTTTGGGACTTTCGATGTGGAATTAAAAAGAATCGCTTCGAAATACAATAACGGATAACCCATTTTAAGGGTATTTCAATCACTTTTATATGTGGGCAAATTTAATTTGCTCACATTTTTTGGTTTTTTGTTCTCCTGTGAAGAATGACTGCACAGAGGAATCTTACCTTTGCAGTTCAAATTGTCTTATTATGATTGTTAGAATTGCAAATATAAACTATCATAAATGGCTGTCTGCCCATGAGGTACGACAGCCTGTAATTCGATTGTGGCTACCAAAGAGAGAGAAGCATTCCCTATTGCTACATGACATCGAGAATAATGATTGGCGCAAGCCATCAAGTTATATATTTTTATTCACTTTAATAAACATCAAAAGCAATGAGAAAAGAAAAATTCTCTCTCTCTCTTTTTCGAGAGACTTACGTGGTCAGGCCATCTGACTGCTGCAAAGAGCGGTGATTCGGGATTGCTCGAAATGCTCCGCGAAGCCTATGACCTCTATCAGGTCGAAGTTGTTAACCAAGGCAAACTTTATCAGCGTTATGCTGATGATTTTGTCTATAGTCATGAGTTTCACGATGACTTAGATGCATGGAGTAAGAATGAGCATCAAAAGAACTATCGTATTCTCGATTCGCTTCTATCCAATCGAAGAGACCTTATTGAGCTATTTTTCAATAAGGAGAACATAAGTGAATCAGAGTTGATAGAACTGCTTCATTTGTTTAATACTACAATGCCTTCTTCACAGAACTTTATTGCACGTTCAAAAGTGAGAGACGCTGCCGACCTCAATTTATGCTCATGCCTTAACAGTGATGACCTCATTGCTCTTGCCAATTGTTGTAATGAGGCTCAAATATTCAGCGAAGTTATAGATTCCACAGACCTATCTTCTCTCTTGGATGGCAAATTATCCCAACCTCTTCATTCGCGTAACAATCGACTGGTTGCATTTTTCTTCGATCAGTTATCACTCCACAATCTCATTATCCGTAACTGGCAGAACGTAATTGCGCATCAAAAGTGCATTGTCAGCTCTACAGGAAAAGGCGTATTGACACAGAGATCCTTATCATCCGCACTATATTCAATTTCGGATTTGGAGATGTCGGCCCAAGAGAAAATTATTGATGAAGCAGTACATCCTATTGGGCTGAAATATCAAAGAAAAAGAAACTCTGACAAATAACTGCAAAGATAAAGTCAGAGAGTAAACGAGAGAATCGGAGATAGACTCTATTATCTCTCTTCCTCATGTTTGATAATCCATGTACTTTTGCCCTCCGTAACCGGTTCACATTGGTAACGGAGGGCAACCTCTATATGTATAACATCATTAAGTAAAAAAATGGGCAGACGTAAGACGACAATATCAGAAAATGCATTGGAAATGATTATTTCCATAAATCAGCGACTCACAGACCTTGTTAACTGTGACATTCCCAAGCGTCTTCATTGTATTGAAGAAAAATTGGACTATATCAATCCAAAACTATTGACGATTGAACACATTGATAGGTTCTATAGTGAAGTCAAAACAGTATTAACAGTAGCAGAAGCTTGTGAATATATGGGCATTACAGAATCACATCTGTATAAATTGACGAGCAACGGTAAAATTCCTCACTACAAGCCTACTGGTAAGCTTATTTATTTCGATAGAAGCGAGCTTGATGACTGGCTATTACAGAACAAAACATATAACGAAATAAGCAATAACAATGAAAACAAATGAGATTTCCCAAGCTAACCAACTGGACAATGTACATATCATAAGCTTACTTGACAGACTCGAAGCTGCAAAAAAAGTTCTTGAAAAATCTGAAGACATTGAGTCAACGATTGAAAAGCTAAACAATCTTGAATACTTCCTTAGAAGATTCGGGACGCTCAAAGACCTCGCTACTCACATGCTTTTCATTGAGAGAAAAATGTATATTCTAAAAGAGTATCTGACTGTCACTGAAGCAGCGGACTATCTTAATCTTTCTCCGAGTTTGGTTTATAGATTAACCAGCAAACACGAACTCCCCATTTACAAGCCTAATGGAAAGACCATTTTTATTCGTAGAGATGATCTTAACAGATGGATTGCTAAAACCAGAGTCATGTCTGATGACGAGATTGAAGAATATGCAGCCACTCACATGGAGAATCTATTCAAAGGAAATTTCAATAACCTTATTTCCGCAACACTATAATTTAATGTTTTTTATAAACACCTGAGCAACAAAAAGTTGCTCAGGATTTTGCCATGTCAGAAATTTCACTTATCTTAGTGTTGCAAAATAAAACAAACAAAAT
>JAAYPI010000102.1 GCA_012519885.1 Bacteroidales bacterium | reverse complement strand
ATTTTGTTTGTTTTATTTTGCAACACTAAGATAAGTGAAATTTCTGACATGGCAAAATCCTGAGCAACTTTTTGTTGCTCAGGTGTTTATAAAAAACATTAAATTATAGTGTTGCGGAAATAAGGTTCTCCTAATTGGGATATCAACCTTTCATGTGATTATCAATGGAATATTTTAGATGCCACCTTACAAGACTTTGTTTATCCCCAGCGAAATACAGTGCTTACTGCATTAGCAACCGCTTTTGAATGGCAACAAATAAAAGTACAATCCAGCCTTTTAGGTACTTTTGTCTTTGAAGAAATAAGAAAGATGGATGTACATCAAACAGGATCTGCCTATAATAAAAATGAATACACTCCAGCAATTTTTCTTTCCTATCGTCCCTTTAAACAATACAATTGGAATTTACGAGCATTTTACAAACGTATTTTTCGGATGCCCACTTTCAACGATTTGTATTATACTGATATAGGAAATATTTCTCTGAAACCAGAATACACTAATCAATATAATCTTGGTTGTCAATATAGCAAGGATTCTGAAAAAAAAATAGTATCTCGAATTAGTTTTCGTGTGGATGCTTACTATAATGAAGTAACAGATAAAATTGTAGCTATCCCCAAAGGCAACGGACAATACCGATGGATGATGATGAACTTGGGATATGTAGAAATTAGAGGATTGGATATTTCAACACAAATAGGTTGGACATTACCCTACAAAATGATATTAAATACAAATTTAAATTATACTTTTCAAAAGGCACAGGATTTTACCAATCCAATGGACAACGATCCCGTATCTGGCAGTTATGGAGGGCAAATTGCTTATACCCCTTGGCATAATGGTTCAGCTATTGCAAACCTAATATGGCAAACATGGAATTTCAATTACAGTTTTATTTATATAGGCGAACGCTACCACAATTCTTCCAACATACTGGCAAACTACGAACAGCCTTGGTACACACATGACTTAACACTTGGAAAAACATTTCAATTAAAAAAAGTAAACTGTAAAATATCTGCAGAAGTAAACAATATTCTCAACCAATACTACGATGTCATACTAAACTATCCAATGCCAGGAAGAAATTACAAATTAATTTTAAAAATAGAACTATGAAGAAATTATCATATTTAAGTCTCCTTTTGATATTTATTTTTACTTCTTGTAGGGATGAAATGATCGTTTTCATTCCCGAGGTAGAAAATCTTCCTCCTGAAATTCTTGTTCCTGATTCTACAGAAAAAACCCTTGTAGGATTCTATCTTTTGAACGAGGGAAATATGGGAAGCAATAAAGCAACCTTAGACTATTACGATTTTTCCACTGGGCAATATCACCGAAATATTTATGCAGATGCAAATCCTTCCGTTCCAAAAGAAATGGGTGATGTAGGCAATGACATCGGCATTTATGGGTCTAAACTATATGCTGTTATCAATTGCTCCAATAAAATTGAAGTAATGGATAAGTTCACGGTTAAAAGATTAGGGCAAATTGACATTCCCAATTGTCGTTACATCAAGTTTCACGAAGGGTATGCCTATGTTACTTCCTATGCAGGTCCGGTAGAAATTAATCCCGATTATGAACAAATAGGTTATGTAGCTAAAGTAGATACCTCTACATTTCAGGTAGTAGCCCGTTGTTTGGTCGGCTTTCAACCTGATGAGCTGGAAATCGTAGGGAACAAAATATATGTAGCCAATTCTGGTGGCTATATGGTGCCAAATTACGAAAGTACGGTATCCGTTATTGACATCCCTTCTTTTACCGAAATAAAACGGATAGAAGTAGCAATTAACTTACATCGACTCAAAGCCGACAAGCATGGCAACCTTTGGGTAAGCTCGCGCGGTGATTATTACACTACTCCATCTCGCCTTTACTGGATTGATACAAATACTGATACTTACGGGGGCATGTTGCCGGTTGCTGCGACCGAACTCTATTTGGATGGCGATTCCCTATACCTCTATAGTACAGAATGGAGTTATACTTCCATGGATTATGCCATTACTTTCGGTATTGTGGATGTAACAAAAAAAGAGCTAGTTACCCGCAATTTCATTGCCGATGGACTTGAAAAAGAAATTACCATGCCCTATGGCATAATGGTAAATCCCGTGAACAAAGATATTTACCTGACCGATGCCGCCAATTTCATTTATCCCGGCGCAGTGATTTGTTTCGACCGCAACGGCAAAAAGAAATGGCAGGTACGAGCAGGAGATATTCCGGGGCATTTCGCCTTGCTATACAAATAATCAACTTGTAATACAATAAAATGCCGTTAAGGAGACGGCGCGGTGTAAATCCGCATTGTTATTATGAAAAAGAAGAATTTCAGATTTTGGATGGTTTTTGCGATAGCAATAAACCTTTCGTGGGTAGCTTCGGCACAAACCCTGACGCTGGACATTAGTAGTGATTCGTTATGGAGAGATTCCATTACTGCACCTTCTAACTCTTGCAGAACAGGTGGTTTTTGGAGTGATACTTATGGAAACACTACCGGTTTCCAAATTGGCAGCTTCAAGTTTACGCACAACTCCGGTTTTGATATATACTCGTATTGGGGTGGTTTTACTACCGGGGCTAATGGCAATTCACGTTGTTATTGCAGTAATTGCTATGATGGCAGTTGTACCGGATGCCCAAATTATTGTACCGTTGACAGTTTATCCGGCAGTTGGGGATGGATTCACAACCAATGGGGCGTAATGGCTGGCGGAGGGCTTTCCTCAACTTCTCCCATTACAGCTACCAAAGGTGAGCCTTACCTAATTGGTTACTGGGATTATTTCTCGGAAACGGGTGGTACACATTCTTTAGAAATTAAACTCAACGGCGATTCATTGTTCAGTCCACAGGAAATTTATGTTTGCAACCATCCGTGGCCGTATTACGGAAATATCTATGGCGATGGTTTTGCAAGACCGTTAACCCAATCAGGCGATTATTTCAAATTGTATATTCACGCAATCCATGCCGATAATTCGCACGATTCAATAGCTGTTTCTTTGGCTTACTACGATGATGATAACGAGGAACTTGTTCAATATCCAAATTGGCGATTAGTTTCATTAACGGGGCTAGGCAATAATGTGAAATCGCTTTATTTTACAATGAAATCAACCGATGAACTTGTTATTGGGAATACAAATTATGGTCCTAATACTGCCGTTTATTTCTGTTTGGATAAGCTGAAAGTAACGAAAACAGGAACGGTAGCATCAGCTTCTGCTGTTGCCTCAAAAGCAAAAGTCGCAACTGCTGATAAAGCGGTGGAAGTTAGGGAATATTTCCCGATAGCCTCTTATACAGGCGGCGAAGTAATTGTGTACGATGCCAAAGGTAAAGAAGCATTGCGAACTACCGTAAAAACAGGGGAGAAAATTGACTTTTCAAAACTGCCCGCAGGCGAGTATCGTTTGCGACACGGAAATAAATCAATTCCATTTACAAAAGTAAAATAACATATTAAAATGAAAAATGTAAAATATTTCAAAACAATATTACTATTAGTTATACTGATAGTAGTTGGAAGCAGTGTGCAAGCACAGTGTGATTACACTGACGGCTTTAATCAGAAAGCAGCTACAACTGAATATGGCAGTACCGAAGAAATTTTGGATGGTTGGACTTTTTATTGCTGTAGACATCTTGCCAATAAGGTAGTAGTGTATATAGGTAATGGGATGGATGAAAATGTGGGATATATTAAAACACCTGTATATTCAGGAGGATGCGATGCAATAAGTTTTAGTATCCGCATGTTGTATTCAACCTCTGGGTGCCTTAAAATAGATATAGTACAGAACGGTGAAGTTGTTTGGTCAGATAACATTAGTGATATCCCAACAAGTGCAGCAGGTTATACTGATTATTCAGCTAATGGCTTAAATATTAAAGGCGACTTTCAGGTTGTATTTACGGCAAATGGAAGCTGGACATTAGAAAATCCTTGTGGAGGAATGGTGTATGCCAATGCAAGCGAAAGTCCCATAATGATAAAAAATATCTGTATCAAGAAGATACCAATCATTCCCCCACATAACTTCCAGTTCAACGTTCCTAAAGATGCCACTGTTTATGTAGGCGACAAAGACCAAACGGTAACCGTGGCTGGCAATTACCTGACCAAGCATTATGTGCCTTTTACCAAAAAGGATGAGGTATTTATTGCCGAAACAGATACGAGCAAAATATGGTATTACAATTTGCCCTCACCAAAAAACGCTTCCGGGGGGTTTAATTACCGCGTAACCCGCGCAGGTAAAGCACCACATGTAGGCTTGTTTAAACCCAAAACAGGCACAACGGTGGAAAGTGATACGCTGCTTGTCTTTACTGATACGCAACTCTCTGCTCACAATGCTAAAGATATGGATCACGATGTAAACAGCCTCAATGGAAGAAATGTAGCGGATGTGTTTATCAATATCAATGCACAAGGCTATTTGACTTTGCCTTTGCAAGCTGACACTACATTCCAACTTATCCACACACGCAACTGGCAGGCGATAGATACCGATGTAAACAACTACTTCATAGAACCCGATTTTCACTATACGGTAGTAGATGAAAACGGACTGCCAAGCAACAGCGTAATAACCGTTAGCGATAGCGGACTTATTACACCGGTCGGAGCCGGAACTGCAATTGTTTTGGTTGATTATGATGCGATGCTGTGCCACCATACTACCAATGTCGGCATATCGAATGTAAAGACCAATCCTGCATTTTTCAGCGCCTTGTGGCCCGAAAATACCGCTGTATTTGTAGTTGCTGTAAATGCGCCTGCAACAGGTATAAAATCGAATATGCTTATCAATGAATATTGGAGTGAATTAAATGGTACCGATAAGGTGGATAGTACACTAATTGATGCCGAACTCGATGTGTTGTATTATGAATCAAATAAAGGTAGCTTCCCATATACTTTTAAACCCGAAGGTGTAACAGGTGTAGAAGTGGCAACGCCTACTGTTGGCACAAGCACCTTGTCGTACAGTGGTTTCGCAACCGATAGCGTAACAGCTAATTCGGATGGGAGTTATACCGTTCGTTTGAGCTTTGGTAGAAACATTGTAAAACTTAATTCTGCAACAGGTGCAGAATATCAGGTTATAACAGCAAAACCGGTAGATTATACCGTTAGTAACATTACCGATCCGGGGCAAGCATTCCAACCCGGCGATTCCGTTTCTGTGCTATTTAATACCCTTTATCATCCTTGCAATAAGATGTCCGGTATTTACAATATGTCATCAGGTATACAGTACACCGGTGCCGATGTTAATTTCCCTCTTATTTTGGGTCCCGGTCAATACACTTTTGCCAGTCGTGCGCAAGGATACAAAATACGCATTCCCGACACGATAACCTCCAACAATTTTGATTTAACACAAGGAGTTTTAAAAGTAAAAGGCTTTGGTAGTAATTATGGCGCACATCGTAACATATCAATTCAAAGTGGTGTAGCACCAAATTTGAGTGCCAGTGTGCGTACCGGTTATTTTGGAGCCTTGCCAAACATTAATATTAAACTAAATGATAACAGTACAGGCATTACTAATACAACTGCAATAAACAACATTACTATCTATCCAAATCCTTTTAAGGATTATATAATAATAAATACATCGACTGATAATAATATAATTATATATGATTTATCTGGAAATATAGTAATGAAACAAAATATAAAAGAAGGTAGCAATTATATTAACACATCAACTTTATATAATGGAATTTATCTTCTTAAATGTGGCATGAATATATTGAAAATTATAAAATAAATATTAATTAAGATAAAAGCAGTCTCTCATTAAATGAGACTGCTTTTTCTTAGAACACATGAATTCTATGGAAAAAAAAATAAACTTGAGATTCGGGATTATCAGTATGCTAATTTTATTAGCAGCTATGAGCCGTTTACTTCCTCATCCACCAAATTTTGCTCCAATAGGAGGGATGACTCTCTTTGGGGTTGCTTATTACAGTAAACGACACTGGGCTTTTATTATACCTATAATAGCGATGTGGATAAGTGATTTGGTCCTGAACAATGTTATATACGGACAATATTTCCCTCACTTTGTGTGGTTTTACCAAGGTTGTTTCTTTACATATGGGTCATTTATATTAATTGGGCTACTTGGTTTGTTTTTGCTTAAAAAGATTAATGCTCAAAATCTATTTATAACTAGTCTTTTAGCTTCTGTTGTATTTTTTGCACTATCAAACTTCGGCGTTTGGTTTTCAACAACTATATACCCTAAAAATATTAGCGGGCTAATAGGTTGCTATATTGCTGGATTACCTTTTTTCAAAAATACTATCCTCGGAGACTTGGTATATACTAGCGTTTTGTTTGGTTCGTTTGAATATGCACAACATAAAATCCCTTCTTTACAAATAAATACAAAAATATAATATTTTAAATTACAACTGAGAAACATCTATAATTTTTGCAGTGCAATGCCTTTCTACCTACAGTTAGGCATTGTACTACAACATTCAGAGAAAAAATCAATTGACACACTTTTTTGAAAAATTTCTACTAAATCATTCCATAATAAAACCCAATAAAATCCAACAAAGTAACGACATACTACAGACCTGAAAGATCTGATATCATCAAAAATAAAGATTTGTAAATTGTACATCTAATTTTTTATTTTATTGCAACCTTTTCTCTCTCAATATATATCTGATCAACATACTCTTCAAAAAATATATTAATATTCTGCTTAGTAAACAAATCAATATGTAATCATGCTAAAAATACCATACAATTCAATTTGAAAATAATATCTGATGCAATAATACCAAGTTACTTATTTTCAACATTAAGTTATCTCAGTATTTTAAATTCTAACTCTTATAATTCAACAAAAAATAATATACATTTCAAAATCATTTTTTGCTAAATAAAAAAACAATAGTATCTTTGCCCTCGCAATGGTTCGTTGTATGTTAAACACATAGAACGATTAAAAGGGAATCAGGTGTAAGTCCTGAACAGTCCCGCTGCTGTAAGCTCTATATAACGTTTCGAACACATCTTTTGCCACTGTTGCCTTTTGGGTACTACGGGAAGGCGTTCGATAACGGGAGTAAGTCAGAAGACCTGCCTTTGCTTAATCATAATTCATATAGTTCTCGAGGAAAGGACTTATAAAACAATGTATAAGCAAAAGTTATCATTTTTTACGCTACCCTGTTTGTTTTGTGTGCTATTTTGTACACTCAATTTCTCGGTTATATATGCAAAAGACAAACCTATACTTGACACGTCTTACGTATATACAATTGCTGAAATTGAAATTGTTCGTACCCAACGCAAACAAGAAATTCTTCCTGCTCAAACACTACAAGGCGATATGCTTAGCAAATTGAGTTCACACTCAGTAGCAGATGCAGTACGCTATTTTTCGGGTGTTCAACTGAAAGATTACGGTGGCATTGGCGGCTTAAAAACCATCAATATTCGTAGTATGGGTACCAACCACATGGGCGTGTTTTATAATGGAATTCAATTGGGTAATGCCCAAAACGGACAGGTAGATTTAGGAAGATT
>JAAYPI010000101.1 GCA_012519885.1 Bacteroidales bacterium | reverse complement strand
AATATATATTATTCTAACAATCAAGTTATTATGTTTTTTATAATGCAAATATATACGCCATGCTATGGCGTATATACAAAATGAGTGGCGTATACACAGATGTTAGTGGCAATTTGAAGAACAGAATACGATGATCACAGAAATCAAAGATATTGAGGAAGAGATAGATTGTAAAATAAATATCAGATTTAGACCAGACAATTGGGGTTTAAATAACGAATTTTGGGGTGTTCAAATAGATAATTCTATTACACCAATTTATTGTTGCAATTGCGAAAGTCAATTAGATAATTTTTACAGATTACATGGCGGACGTTACGGTTATGTAGGATTTGTAAATTGCAAATGTGGTGCTCAAATCCATTGTGTTGACAGTGACAATATTGTTGAATATTTGGACACAACAACTAGTGTAAACGGCAACACAATATCAAAATATTATATAGATTTTGTTAGGCTTTACCAACTAGACAATATCTCATTTTTGAAAATAAAGGAACATTTTAATTTTGACATTTTTTCTTACTATAAATACCAAACAGTAGATCTTAAAGACATAATCTACAAACTTGAAAAAGACTTTAATTGTCAACCGATTAAAGTCAATTCGAACTCAGCAGACAAATTTGACAAGCTCCCAGAAACTGTAAATAAATGGTTAGACATTTTAAAGATGATAGAAGAAAATACAGCCACTAACAGCACCTTGCCAAAAGCGGGGCGGTCGTGGTGGCAGAAACTTTTCGGCTCCTAATAAACATTAGTGGTTGCTTGAAAGGTTGGTGCTCTTAAAGCCCCGCCTTCGCCAAGCTGCAAAACGTTACCAACAAGCCTAAAAAAAACGACACAGCGGACAATTTGCTACTTAAAGACAGAAAAAGAAAAACGAAATAATGAACAGCCAACGCACAAAACAACACATTTGCAAGCCCCAACACACAAACCGACACTTCGGCTTGCGAAAGAGTTGTTTTTCTTGCCGACGCACCACAGTAAATTGATACATTTGTAGCTTATTGATAGTGATTTATAATATGACTGATTTTAAAGACGATATAACAGAGAACAAACAAGTAAAATCAAAGCAACGTGTTACCGACCATGGTGAAGTATTTACCAACGAACGTGAAGTAAATGCAATGCTCGATTTGGTAAAACAGGAAACCGAGCGTATTGATTCTCGATTTTTAGAACCTGCTTGCGGAAATGGCAACTTTTTAGCAGAAGTATTGAGACGAAAATTAGCAGTAGTTGACAGTCGTTACAGCAAAAGTCAAGTAGAATGGGAACGTTATTCTGTTATTGCTGTATCGAGTATTTATGGTGTGGACATTTTGGAAGACAACGCCCAAGAATGTCGAGACCGTTTGCTTGGAATTTATACCGATTGGTATTCCAAAGTATTCAAGCAAGTAAAAAATGAGTGTATTCGTTCTGTTCGATTTTTATTGAGCAGAAATATACTTTGGGGTGACGCCTTGGACTTTACCAATCCCGAAACAAAAAAACCGATTGTTTTTTCTGAGTGGAGTGCAGTTAATGGGAATATGCTGAAACGCAGAGATTATATGTTCAAATTTTTAGTGGAAAAAACGCACCAGTTTTCCCTGTTCAATGACGAAGGAAACGCCGCTGCCATTGACGAACCGGTAAAGGATTTTCCCCTTATTCATTTCTTAAAATTGGGTGAAGATGAGTGAAAATGAAATTTCATACAAAATTATAGGAGCTGCAATGGAATTGCACAAAGCACTAGGTCCAGGATTACTAGAGTCTGTTTATGAAAATGCATTAGCCTATGATTTAAGAGAATTGGGGTTTGATGTACAGACACAATTGCCAATGCCTTTGGTGTATAAAGAAGTAAAGCAAGATGTAGGTTATAGAATTGATTTATTAGTTGAGGATAAAGTTATTATCGAAGTCAAATCTGTAGAAAACTTAGCTCCGGTACATTTTGCTCAGACGCTTACTTATCTAAAACTCTCAGATAAAAGGTTGGCTTTACTAATCAACTTTAACACGAAACTTTTAAAAGATGGGATACATAGAATTGTCAATAACCTTTAATGAGTTCTCGCAAAGGTCGCCAAGATACTACGCAAAGAATCGCAAAGGCTTGGCGTGCTCTGAGACTACTCTGCGCTCTTTGCGTGAAACAACTAACCGAAGATGATACAAACGAACTATAACCCCGATGTACTCTCCTGCCTTGCCAATTTGAGCAATGACGAAGTGTTTACACCACCCAATTTGGTGAACGATATTTTGGACTTGTTACCCGCTGAACTTTGGAGTAACCCAAACGCCAAATTTTTAGACCCAGTTTCTAAAAGTGGTGTGTTTTTGCGTGAAATGGCAAAGCGTTTAATGAAAGGTTTGGAAACCCAAATTCCCGACAAACAGGAACGTATTAACCACATTTTTAGCCAACAATTGTATGGCATTGCCATTACCGATTTAACTTCTTTACTTTCTCGCAGAAGTGTGTATTGCTCTAAAACGGCAAACGGTAAATACTCCATTTGCGAAACCTTTACTGATGAACAAGGAAACATTCGCTACAAACGAATGAAACATACTTGGCAAAACGGAAAATGTACCTATTGCGGAGCAAATCAAGAATCATATGACCGTGATGATGCCTTAGAAACCTACGCTTACAATTTTATTCACACAGACAAACCTGAAAAAATATTCAATATGAAATTTGACGTTATCGTTGGAAACCCGCCTTATCAATTAAATGTAGGAATAGAATCAAAAGCTTTTGCCATATCAATTTACGACAAGTTCGTTATGCAGGCTATTAAATTAAATCCCAGATACTTGGCAATGATCATTCCTGCAAGATGGTATGCAGGAGGTAGAGGTTTAGATGAATTTAGAAAGGAGATGCTAAACGATAGAAGAATTAAAACTCTCGTGGATTATACAGACTCAATTGTTTGTTTTCCAGGTGTTGAAATAAAGGGTGGAGTTTGCTATTTCCTATGGGATAGAGAATACAATGGAGATTGCACTATTATTTCACATAGAAAAGAGAATTTGTTACCTACTGTAAAAAGGCCCTTACTAGAGAAAGGTATGGACACCTTCGTTAGATATAACGAAGCAATTTCAATTTTAAATAAAGTGATTAAATTAAAAGAAAAACCTTTCAGCGACTTAGTAAGTGTTCAAACACCTTTCGGATTTATTTCTTCATTTAAAAATTTTAAATCTCAATCATTTGCTGGAGCTGTTAAATTGTATGCTCAAAATAAAATTGGTTATGTTAAACGAGAACAAATTGAAAAAGGTCAAGAATTAATAGATAAGCATAAAATTTATATCAGTAAGTCATATAATGCAGGTGAAAATTTTCCTCACCAAATTATTAATAAGCCTTTTAAAGGAGAGAGAAATTCTTGTTGCACACAAACATATATAGCAATTGGTCCTTTTAAATCTGAAATAGAAACTGAAAATGCTATAACATATATGGCTACCAAATTTTTCAGATTTATCGTTATGCTAAAAAAAATATCACAGGATGCAATGAGAGGAGTTTATTCAATAGTTCCAATTCAAGATTTTTCTGAACCTTGGACAGACGAAAAACTCTACAAAAAATATGGCTTAACAGAAGATGAAATTGCTTTCATAGAAAGTATGATTCGCCCAATGGATTTATCACAAAATAGCGAAGCAGATGAGTAAGAAAGAAACCATACAAGTTTTTGAGGATAAGCAAGTTCGCACCCTTTGGGATGCCGGGCAAGAAAAGTGGTATTTGTCTATTATTGATGTCATTGAAATATTGACTGGCACCGACAGACCCAGAAAGTATTGGAGCGACCTGAAAGCCAAGCTTAAAAAAGAGGGAAGTGAGTTGTCCGAAAAAATCGGACAACTGAAAATGCAATCGGCAGATGGCAAATTTTACAAAACGGATGTTGCCGATACCGAACAATTATTCCGTCTTATCCAATCCATTCCTTCGCCCAAAGCAGAACCTTTCAAACTTTGGTTGGCTCAAGTAGCTGCTGAACGCTTGGACGAGATGCAAGACCCTGAATTGAGTATAGATAGGGCATTGGAGCAGTACATGAAACTCGGATATTCAGAAAACTGGATTAATCAACGATTGAAAAGCATTGAAATTCGCAAAGAGTTAACCGATGAATGGAAAAGCAGGGGATTAAAAGAAGGACAACAATTTGCCACCCTTACGGATATAATCACAAAAGCATGGGCTGGTAAAACCACCAAAGAATACAAAGTTTTCAAGGGTTTGAAAAAAGAAAACCTGCGAGATAATATGACCAATACTGAGTTGATTTTGAATATGCTTGCCGAAGCTTCCACCAAAGATATTTCACAGGCAACTAACCCAAAAGACTTTGCAGCAAGCAAAAAAGTAGCCCAACAAGGTGGTAATGTAGCTAAAGTAGCATTAAAAGAGTTGGAGTCTAAAACTGGCAAAAAGGTTGTTAGTTCGTTAAATGCCAAAGCAGTTTTAGGCATTGATAAACCCAAAAAGAAAAAGGATGAATAAAAAAGATTTTTTCCCGTCCCGCCCGTCCACCAATCCAACCATTTATGCTTATGAATTGGTGGGTGTGTCTACGCACAAGGGTTTGCTCAAAATCGGCTATACTGATCGTGATGCACAAACACGTATCAAAGAGCAGCTAGGCACGGCAGCCATTCCATACAAAATTGTATTTGAAGAATCTGCTATGAAACGTGATGGCAGTTCTTTTACAGACTACGAAGTACACCGATTGTTGAGAGAATGGAAAGTAGTAAACGAAAGCGGAGAATGGTTTAAATGCACCTTAAACGACTTGCGTAGAGCGATTCACCAAATAAAAACAGGCGAAAAAACAGAAGAAAACCGTGTGCTTTCTTTCGGAATGCGCCCCGAACAGGAAGCAGCCGTTGACAAGACCATTGCCTATTTCAAGAGTTTCAAAAAGGAAAACAAAGACAGAACGCCCCACTTCCTTTGGAATGCCAAAATGCGTTTCGGAAAAACCTTTGCCAGTTATCAATTGGCTAAAAAAATGGGTTGGAAAAAAGTGTTGGTACTCACGTTTAAACCAGCCGTGGAAGATGCATGGAAAGAAGATTTACTTTCTCACGTTGACTTTAAAGGTTGGCAGTTTTATTCAAAGCACGAAACAGAATTTGAGGAAAAAAACATTGACTTCAAAAAGCCAATCGTATGTTTTGGTTCTTTTCAAGACTTTTTAGGAATTAATAAAAATACAGGCGGTATTAAAGCTAAAAACGAATGGGTTCACGCTACCGTTTGGGATTGTATCATTTTTGACGAATACCATTTTGGAGCTTGGCGAGAAAATGCCAAAGATTTATTTGGCAAAGACTTAGAAGCCGAAAAAGAAATTGAAGAGTACAAAAAAATTGAAAAGGACGGATTTTCGGAAGAAGATAAAGTAGAGCATTTAGAGGAAATAATCCCAATCAGCACTAATCACTATTTGTATTTATCGGGCACACCGTTTCGGGCTATTAGTTCAGGCGAGTTTATCGAAGAACAAATTTTCAATTGGACATATTCAGACGAGCAAAGGGAAAAAGAAAATTGGGACGACTCAAAAGGTCCAAATCCTTATGCAGCATTGCCAAGAATGGTAATGCTCACCTATCAATTACCAGATTCTATTCGCCAAATTGCTATGCAAGGCGAGTTTGACGGTTTTGATTTAAACATATTCTTTTCAGCCGAAGGTGAAGGACGAAAAGCTCACTTCAAATACGAAGATGAAGTACAAAAATGGTTGGATTTAATACGGGGTTCTTTTAGCGAAACCACGGTTGACCATTTGAAGATGGGAGCAAAAAAACCGCCTTTGCCTTTTTCACACGCTCCCTTGCTCAAAGTATTAAATCATACTTTTTGGTTTCTGCCAACTGTTGCAGCATGTAATGCAATGGCTAATTTGCTTGAAAGAAGACAAAATATATTTTACCACGATTACAAAGTGGTAGTTGCAGCAGGAACACAAGCAGGAATTGGAATAGAAGCATTGCCCCCAGTTTTAGATGCAATGACCGATAATCCATTGGAATCAAAAACCATTACGCTTTCGTGTGGTAAACTCACCACAGGTGTTTCAGTAAAACCGTGGACAGGCATTTTTATGTTACGTAATTCTTCCAGTCCTGAAACCTATTTTCAAGCAGCATTCCGTGTTCAAACGCCTTGGGTTATCAAAAATCCCGACAGCAAATCGCCAAACAAAGTAGAAATTCTAAAAGAAGAATGTTACGTTTTTGACTTTGCTCCTGATAGGGCATTAAGACAAATTGCCGATTACAGTTGCCGACTGAATGTAAACGAATCAAACCCAGAAGCGAAAGTTGCTGAGTTTATCAATTTCTTGCCTGTGTTGGCTTATGACGGCAGTTCTATGAAACAAGTAGATGCCGCAGGAATTTTGGATATGGCAATGAGTGGTACAACCGCCACACTTTTAGCAAGACGTTGGGAAAGTGCCTTGCTTGTAAATGTGGACAACAACACACTTGCCCGGCTTATGGCAAATGAAGAAGCAATGAAAGCTTTGATGAGCATTGAAGGCTTCCGGAATTTGAATCAAGACATTGAAACCATTATCAACAAATCGGAAGCCGTTAAAAAAGCAAAGAAAGAAGCCAACGACCGAGAACTGACCAAGAAAGAGAAGAAGGAACTTTCAGAAGAAGAAAAGGAATACAAGAGCCTGAGAAAGCAAATTCAAGAAAAGCTAATCAAGTTCGCAACTCGTGTTCCTGTTTTTATGTATCTCACAGACTACCGAGAACGAAGTTTGAGAGACGTAATAACACAGTTAGAACCAGGACTTTTCAAAAAAGTAACAGGACTTTCGGTTAAAGACTTTGAATTATTGGTGAGTCTTGGTGTGTTCAATTCAGCTTTGATGAATGATGCCGTTTACAAATTCAAACGCTATGAAGATGCCAGTTTGGAATATATCGGAATCAACAGACACGAAGGCGAAGACATTGGCTTGTTTGATACCGTGCTCAGTAGAAAAGATTATGAAGAAAGTTTTGTAAATGAAGATTAGCCAACGCTTCGTAGTCAAGCACATTGGCTGGTCGCTCAAAATGCCAACACACGACCAAAACCTGCAAAAGAGCTTGCCTACCCGAACGCACGGCAAACAGAAACGATGTAGCAAATTGATGGAAAATGACAGAAAAAATAAACACCGAACGGCCAATCGAGTAGACTGCCCCCACCAGTAAAGACTGATGGGGAGAGCCTCTCACACCATCCCGATCACGTGGTGTCGGGACGGTTCATGAAGAAATGGAGCAATTTTAAGATAATACGTTGACATAGATTCGTAACCACGTTTTT
>JAAYPI010000100.1 GCA_012519885.1 Bacteroidales bacterium | reverse complement strand
CTGATGCCATACAGCAGATTGTATTGTATCCCAATCCCACAACAGATGGCTTTTATATAGATGTAGAAGATGAAGTAAATGCATTAACGATTTACAACATAAGTGGATGTATTGTGTATCAGCAACACGTATCTGGAAAATCGTATGTAGATATTCGTGATTTACGCAATGGAATATACTTTGTTCAAATAAATGGGAATCATACTACTTTAGTAAAATCAGAATAAAAATATTAGTTTAAATAATGTTGAATAATAACTAATAAAACACTTTAAATCAATCAATCTATGAAAACACATTACACCTTCTCACGTTTAGTAAAAAAAGTATTTTTACTAATTGGAATACCATTTTTGTTAGGGGTTAATCTGTATGCGTCGGAACCTGTTCGTTATTTAATTACAGGAGTTCAAAATTATGATGCCAATGGAATCTATGCTCAACAAGGATACTATGGTGAGAATAATTGGCCCTATTTTAAACATGAAAAAGCTAACTGGTTTTTGTATTTTGATTATTTTCCTGCAATTGAAGAGATGCCTTTTGGTGGTGGTTATCAACCTGCTTCTGGTCAATGGGTGTTATCTACTTCATTAGGAGGTTATCCTTATTTTGCTGATTATGTAGATAACGTTTCTTATTATGTAGATCCTGTATCAGACGAATGGTATGCATCAGGAGGAGGAACTTTGTCTATTCAATTAGCAGAGCCATATGTAAACACCTTAGATGCTACAGAAATTGGCTCTACTGTTGCTACATTACGTGCAAAGGTAAACTCAATGGATACAAATGCACATGTTTATTTTGTATACGGAACAAGTATAATAAATTATACGCAGGCAGTTCATGCGAGTGTATCTCCTATTAATGGATCAGAAGAGGTAGAAATAAGTCAAGAAATAACAGGTTTACTGCCTAATACTACATATTATTATAGGGTTGAAATGTCCAAACAACCTTATGGAACAATAAATGGAGAAGGTAAAACATTTCAAACAACTGTATCTACTGATATTGACGAAGTTGTAGAAAATCAATTCGCCGTATATCCAAATCCTGCTAAAGATGGCTTTTATATAGATGCTAAAGAACAGGGATATGTATGTATTTACGATTTAAGTGGACAGTTAGTTTTAAAACAGTTTATAGACGCAGTTTCATATATTGACATTCAATCACTTGCCCAAGGCCTGTATGTCGTAAAGCTACATGAAAGGAGTAGAATATTGTTAAAAACAGAATGATGAGTCATGTTTTTTGTTAAGCGATAATTTTTTTCTTTACTAAGCTCTGCGAACTACCTGATAGATACGCAGGGCTTTTGTTGTGTAATCCTTATGATACGATACTTCAAACAATCTTGTATCAGAAACTAATTTTTTTATTGCATATAAAAAAATATAGGTACTTTTGTCTTGTTCAAAATTAAAATGTAAGATAACCAAGACAGATGAAAGTACGTAATTGGACTAAATGGACACCCTTGTTTCTTAGCAATTTTATGGGTGTATTAAATGATAATTTTCTGAAATACTCCATTATTTTTATGGCGATATCCTGGTCATTGCCTACTTGGTTCTCTCAATCTCAGTTAATAGCCCTGGTATCATTTGCGTTAGTAATACCCTATGTTTTTTTATCTCCTCTAGGCGGTATGTTGGCAACTCGCTATTCCAAACGCAAGGTTTTTCTTTTTTTTAAGTTGCTAGAAATCCCCATTATGGCAATAGCTTGTGTGGCGTTTTATTATCAATATGTGTTTTTAGCTATTTTTTCCGTTTTGTTAATGGGGATTCAAAGTAGCTTGTATTCTCCTGCCAAATATAGTTTAATACGTGATATTGGGGGAGAAAAAGGGGTGTCGTTTGGAACGGGTGTATTCGAAATGATGGCATTTCTTGGAATATTAGCTGGTACAGTATTGGCATCTTACATGGCTGATAGGTATAGTTATGTCTGGGTATTGATATGTTTCTTAGGTTTTGCTATTATTGGCTATCTAGTTACATCTCAAATAAGAGCAAAAGAAATTGCTGCTCCTCAAGAGCTTAAAATAGCATTACATCCATTTGCATTTATTATTCAATCGTATCATAAATCTCGAGCTTTTCCCATGTTAAATGCTGCCGTGTTTGGATCGGCTTTTTTCTGGTTTTTAGGTAGTATATTGCAGATGAATATCGTCATCCATAGTACTGTTGTATACGGATTATCGAATACAGAAACGGGTGTCATCGTGTCCATAGTAGCCATAGCATTGGGAGTGGGGTGTTGGATAGCTGGTAAAATTTTAACGAACACCAATATATATGTACTATTATTGGTAGGTATTAGTGGAATCGCAATTAGTAGCTTTGTTTTAGGTATATATTGCTATCCATTACGGACATTTTTAGCATTACTCGTCATTCTTTCCCTGTGTGGTGGATTATTTCAAGTTACGTGTTTGTCTCTTATTCAAAAAACAGCTAAGGAAATTTCGTTAGCGGATATTTTTGCTTATGTTAATTTGCT
>JAAYPI010000099.1 GCA_012519885.1 Bacteroidales bacterium | reverse complement strand
CACAAACAGTAACAACCAATCCTGCTATCATCACCGATGATTATACAGGTACTATTACATTAACGTATGATCCAGCAGGCGGTGCTATGGCAACTGCAACAAATTGTTATGCCCATATTGGCGTAACGATTGGCACTACCGACTGGCAATGTGCTCCTACTTGGCGTAGTGGATTAGCCAAACACAAGATGGTAAAAAGTGGCTCTACATGGGTACTTACTATTAACAACATGTACGACTATTTTACTGGATGTACTGGCGTTTACAAAAAAATTGCTGTCGTGTTTAATGATGGAGTTGGTGGAACAAAAGAAGGTAAAAATGCTTCTGGTGGCGATTTTTTTATCAATATCTCTCCCGGGGGTCAATTAAATGTAGCTTTTACAAGTGCTTCGTCTTCAGGTCCTGTAAATTCCGGTACTACGGTTAGCTTTACTGCCAATGCAACTGCAACAGCCAATCTGGAAATTAAGAAAAACGGAACAACCGTTAAAACAGCATCGAGTGCTACTACCATAACACATAGCGAAACATTAAGCTCAGTAGGTGATTACACGTACACTGTAGTAGCAACCTCTGGAGCAACCACTGTTACAGACACACGTACCGTGTCGATTATTTCACCTTCGGTTAGCCAGGCACGTCCACTTGGACTCAAAGAGGGAATTACTTACAATAGTAACGACCATACAAAACTACACCTGTGTTTGTATGCAAAAGATAAAAACAACGTATTACCCGATAATATTTTCGTGGTGGGAGATTTCAATAATTGGACCATGTCTAATGCTTATCAAATGAAAAAAGATGGCACAACCGGCTATTGGTGGACTGAAATTACAGGTTTAGAATCCGGTAAAGAATACGCATTTCAATATGCTGTAAAAATTGGCACTAAAATTGTAAAAATCAGCGACCCGTACTCAGAAAAAGTACTACACCCGCACGACCAATGGGAACCAAGTCAGCAATATCCAAATTTAATGCCCTATCCTTCTCAAGGAGACGGTTACGTTACAGTAATACAAACCAACAAACCAGCCTTTCAATGGAGTTCACAAACCTTAAACTTTCAAAAACCCAATAGAAACAATTTGGTGATTTACGAATTATGGGTATATGATTTTTCTCCCATACGTAATATTAGAGCGGTAACTGCTCGTTTGGATTATCTGCAAAATTTAGGTGTTAATGCCATACAATTAATGCCCATAGCAGAGTTTGAGGGAAATATTAGCTGGGGATACAACCCTACACACTACTTTGCCATGGATAAAGCCTATGGTACTTCTAACGACTTAAAACGCTTTGTTGATGAATGTCACAAACGAGGTATTGCCGTTATTTTGGATATGGTATTCAATCATGTTACAGGAGCTGCACCCCAAGCCAAATTATACTGGGGAACAAGCTCAATTGCTACCAACAATCCATGGTTTAACCAATCGGCACCTCACGGAGCTAGTGTAAACCAAGATTACAATCATAACTTTGGACCAACACGAGACATGTTTAAACGTGTATTGAAATATTGGATTGACGAATACAAAGTTGATGGTTATCGTATGGATATTTCGCATGGTTTTTGTGGCTCTGATTGTACCAACCGTACAGATATTATGTTTGATTATTACAACAATGGTGTGAAAGCAGGAAACGAACAAGCTTATTTTATTCTTGAACATTGGGAATTTGGAGATGGAGAACGCGAAAACTACAACCAATGGGGCATGAATTGCCATCTAAACAATACGAATAGTTATATGCAAACAGCTATGGGTTGGTTGAAAGATGGAGATGGACTAGATGCATCAAACCAAGACGGATTTATTTCTTATTGCGAGAGCCATGACGAAGAACGCACTATGTTTAAAGCAAAATCGTATGGTAATGGTGCCACTTTACGTACTTTAGCGGGCTATTGCAATCGTGTACCCTTAAATACAGCATTTAATGTACTATTAAATGGTTCGCATATGATGTGGATGTTCCAAGAATTAGGCTATGATTATAGTATATTTAGCAATGCTCAAGGAGGGACAGGAGATCGTGTTGACCCTAAACCAATACCCGAAAGTTTAAATTGGTATACGAACACTACCCGTATGAATGCATACCAAAAAGTAGGACAATTAATTCAACTACGTACGCGTATTTTACCACATGTATTTGCTGGTAATCCTACTAGTTCCGATTTAGGAAGTGGCAAGGCTGCTCGTAGTATCATTTGGGGATCTGGCAATGACCGTGTATTTGTGGTAGGAAACTTTAATGCTCCTAGTGATGGTGCAACGTATACTGGATCGGTTAACATCAATTTACCTTCTGGAAATAGTTGGTATGACTACCTAGCCAATGGTTCTACTGCTATGAATGCTGGTACTTCTGTAACATTACAACCAGGAGACTTAAAAATTTATACTGCAGCTCGTCAGACGTTGCCAACTGTACCAAACTCATATAGTAGTTTTCCAACAGGAGGTATTGATATCGTACGGGATAATACAGTAGAATGCAATGTTTATCCTACAATTGCTACCGACTTTATTAGCATTGATTCAGCAGAAGATATACAAGACGTATATGTTGTAAATATGAAAGGATACACCTATCCACGTACCTTAATGAACAATAGTATCAGAGTATCTGACCTTGAACAAGGACAATACTTGCTAATTGTAACGTTTGCTAAAGAACAACAAGCATACCGTTTTGTAAAAAAATAAACAAAGAGAAATACTCTAACCCTAAAAGAAGTGCCTTGAAAATCAAGGCACTTCTTTTATTTTCGTCCAAAATCAGCAGGAATTTCACCCCACACATCCGTTTCCCACTTCAGGATTGGGGTAATATAGGTATTTTCTTGAAGCCATTTTTCTGCCCGTGCTATTAACTCGAAGACTTCTTCGTTGTTTTTGGTTTTAACTAATTTAGTTTTACATTGTTTCTTTTCCACCCATTTAATAGCATTTACACTATCAGAATAAATAGGAATAGAACTATTGTGCTGTTTTAGAAAAGCTAATCCATGTACTAAAGCCAGAAACTCGCCAATATTATTGGTCGCATTACTGTAAACACCTTTTCTAAACACTTCTTGACCTGTCTGCACATACACGCCACGATACTCCATATCGCCTGGATTACCACTGCATGCTGCATCTACAGCCAAACTATCTTGCAGAGGGACACCTCCATGTTGTTTGGCATTAATTGGTTTAGCAACTATTTTTTTCCTTATAATCTGTGTAATAAAAGGCTGTTGAAATGCTAATTGAGCTTCTTTTTCTGTATCAAATGATTTGTACTGAGCTCCCTCAAAACCATGTACCTGCCGTTTACACAATTCCCAAGTAGCAAACACCCCAGTTTCTCTACCTCTCCATACTACGTAAAATTTATTTTTTCCCATATGTGCGATATACTCCTGCAAAAATACATTTTTTAGATGAATATGCAATGCGTGTGTAGTGTATTAGATTGAGCTATACGATAACTTATTTTATCTATACTAAATTAATTTTGTATATTTGCAGGTAATTAGCAACCTTATAGCAATAAAAATAATATGGTAAAAAGAATAATCTTAAGTATAGCTTTTATTACATTCATACAGTTTGCCAATGCCAACGAAGGTATGTGGATATTACCATCCATACCAGACTCCATTGCTAATAACATGGATAAACTGGGATATGAATTAAAAATGCGTGATTTATATAATGAAAAAGAATCTTCTTTAAAAGATGTAGTCGTTTCATTTTCAAATGGATACACAGGCGTAATGATTTCTTCGGACGGAATGTTGCTTACTAATTACACAGCGATTATGCCATTTATTGAGCAGTTAGATGAATCCTCTCAATACAAAGAAGAAGGTTTTTGGGCAAGCTCTTATACACGCGAAATTCCATTGCATCATCTATCTGTTAGCATAGTAAAAACAACAGAAAACGTTACCGATAGAATTCTTGCCAACATTCCAGAATTTGAAACTCAAGAAAAAAAACAACACTTGATAGATTCTATAAGTCAACTATTAATAAAAGAAAAACAAGCTACAACCTCATATATTGTTGAGTTTAAAGCAAGTAATAAAGGAACCCAATTCCATTTATACACATACGAAAAATTTAATGATATTCGTTTGGTATATGCCCCTCCTACCTCCATTGCACTATTTGGGGAGGAAAAAGATAAACACTCTACCCCAAAACACAATGCAAATTTTGCAGTACTCAGAGTGTATGTTTCGCAAGAAAATCAACCAACCCCATACGACCCATATAACAAGCCTTACAATACCAAACAATATGCAAAAATAAGCACACGTGGATACGAGATGGATGATTTTGTTGTAACGGTAGGATATCCAAGTTTTACCAACAGACAGATTACATCATTTGCACTGAAAGAACAGGTGTATGCTATCAATCAAGCCGAACTGAATGTTGCCCTAGTGAAAGATAAAGTATGGGAACATGCTATGAGAGAAAGTAATTATGTAAAAAACTTGTACGAAAAAAAATATACTCAAAACGACGAACGACTACATTATTTAATCCAATTACAAGAATCAGTAAAAAAACAAAACATCATATCTGAAAAAGAACGTACAGAAAAGAATTTTATGCAGTGGTCCATAAAATCCGATTTTAACACCATGCTTAAATATGAACACGTAGTACCTACGTTAGAAAATAAATATACAAGCCGCAAACAAGAAATGTACCATGTCCATTTCTTAACAGAATCTTTTGTTAAGCTTGATATACTTACAGTAGCCTATATGTTATTGACGATTTCTCCTCAAAACGAAAGGGAAATATACAGCGAAATAGCAAAGTTCTATGAACGTTATGATGAACAAACCGAGAAAAAGATGTTAATTGCCATGCTCGAACTCTATGCCAACGAAGCAACAAACGAGTTTATGCCCGACATATATACTACTATTAATAGTAAAAAATACAAAGGAAATATTGAACAATACGTAAACGATACATTTAAAAAATCATTTATTACCAACGAAGTACGCTTCAACAAATACCTTGACAAACCCTCTGACAAGCAATTTAACAACGACCCAATCATTCTATTGAGCAAAAGTATATTAAAAAAACGTGCCGAAATAGCCCGTATTGCTTTTGCTGACGAAAAAGAAATTGAACATTTAACCGCATTATTAATAGAAGGCTACCAACGAAAAAACAAAGAAAACACCTTGTTAGCGGATGCTAATTACACCTTACGTATGAGTTATGGCACCATTACTACGTATAGCCCCTCAGACGGAGTATTTTTTGGCTATACATCTAATTTTGAAGGAATTATCGAAAAAAATAATACACGCCACGCCGCCTATAAGATAGACAAACGCTTAGTAGATATTTACCAAAGCAAACACAATAAGAATGAAAAACCTTTTGCGGTATCCTTTCTTACATCTATTGATTATACTATAGATAAAATGGGAGCTCCCGTATTTGATGCAGAAGGAAATTTAATTGGCATACTAAGTGATGGAAATAACGAAACCATCAGCAATATATACCACTACAACGAACGTTTTCAGCGAACTATTGCCCTTGATATACGATATATGTTGTTTATACTTGAACATTATGCTGGAGCAAAACGTGTGATTGAAAAATTAAACCTCGTTGATGAATAACAAAATACGTGTAATAGCTGACTGTCATATCCCATTTTTACAGGGGACTATTGACAATATTGCTACTGTTACTTACTTAGCTGCGAGTGAAATAAGCAATAGAACAGTGAAAGATGCCGATGCACTACTTATTCGCACACGCACTCACTGCAACGAATCGCTTTTAGACTCTAGTAAGGTACAATTTATTGGCACTGCTACCATTGGCTACGACCATATCGATACCCAATACTGCCTTCAAAAAGGGATTGTATGGAAAAATGCTCCAGGGTGCAACGCTGCTTCGGTAGCTCAATATATCGTTGCTGCATTGCTGTATATGGCACGCAAACATTCTCTATCGCTTACAGAAAGTACTATTGGCATTATTGGTGTAGGACATGTGGGCAAGCAAGTAGCACAAATGGCAGAAACTCTTGGTATGCGTGTGTTGCTAAATGACCCACCACGACAAGAAAAAGAAGATTTACCTCATTTTGTGAGCATACACGAAATAGCCGAAAAAGCCAACTTTATCAGCTATCATACACCCTATACGAACAGTGGCGTGTACCCTACACATCATCTTTTCGACCAAGTATATTGCAAACAACTCAAAAAAAAACCCATCATCATTAATGCAGCTCGTGGCGAAATTGTAGATACAACTACCCTACTCAACGCATTACACACACGCACCATTACCGACTGTGTACTTGATTGTTGGGAAAATGAACCCCATATTTCTGCTACCTTAGCACAACAAGCAGGCATTGCCACCCCACATATAGCAGGTTACTCTGCTGATGGTAAGGCAACTGCTACTCGTATGATGATTACTGCACTTACAGATTATTTTGGAATAAATATACAAAAAATTAACCCATTTTCGATACCACTTCCAATAAAAAGTAGTATTTTTGCCACCAGCAATCAAATGCAAGATGCTTTATATGAACTTGTTAGTCAAACATATCCTATCTTGCAAGAAAGTTGCCAATTAAAGAATGATGTGTCTGCTTTTGAATACTTGCGTAATCATTACCCTATTCGTAGAGAATTTTTTGCTTACACCGTTCATGTAAAAAAACAACAATTACACGTAGTGCCCATTTTACAACAGCTTGGTTTTAATATTCAATACACATGATTATTTCTGCATTTAAAATTTTATTTTTTACCGACAAAAAGATTGGTAACGAAAATGTAGAGCATATTGAAAAGATGTTTCAATCTAGCTATGCCACAAAAATTACCTGTGTATCGTCGATACAACAAGCGATGGAAGAATTAGAATCTACCTGCATTCATGTTTTAATCTCAGATACTACGGAAAATACGCCCAAATTTGCTAGTTTAATAAAAAAATGCAAATCTTCGATATCCTGTAGTCATCTGTATATTATGTATATTACCTCATCTACAGAGGAAGACTTTATCCTTGCAATGTACAAACACGGTGTAAGCGAAGTGGTAAATCTGCATACCCCAGAAGCTATTCTGCAAGCAAGAGCTAACAAGCTTGCCGAACATATTATACGGTGTACCAATGCCCACCACAAAGAAGAATTATCGCTCGACCCTTTATTATTATCCGTAAGCAAAGGTGGTATTACACTGCAATTTACAAAAAAAGAATTTGATATCTTACACTTATTATCCAATCATCCCAACAAAACCTTTTCTCGCTCCGAGATTTACCAAAAAGTATGGGGTAATGGCATTATTGTAAGCGACAGAACCTTAGATGTACACATTAGTAAGATTCGCACAAAAATTGGGGAACAGTTTATTCAAACATACAAGGGTGTAGGATACCGTTTTATGCCACGTTGAGCTCTATGAACGAACAGCCTTATTTTCGCTATTTTGTGTATCTAGCCTACAATGGTAGCTCGTATCACGGTTGGCAAATACAACCCAATGGAATAAGTGTGCAAGAAGTGCTCGAAAAATCTTTTTCTACCCTACTAAAACAACCCATTGCCATTACTGGAGCTGGACGCACAGATACGGGTGTACACGCCAACATGATGGTTGCCCATTTCGACACGCACACGGCTATCGACGATTGCACAAGGCTGGTAGGCAAGTTAAACGCATTTTTACCACAATCCATTGCCATTTTTGCTATCAAACAAGTACAACCCACTGCTCACGCTCGGTTCGATGCACTCTCACGTACCTATCAATACCACATTACTACACAAAAAAATCCTTTTACCAACCAAGTAAGTTGCAAAGTACCACCAACCATTGATGTAAATAAAATGAACACTGCAGCAGAAAAACTACTGCAATATGCTGATTTTACGAGTTTTAGCAAATTACATACTGACGTAAAAACCAATATTTGCACCATACACCAAGCCCAATGGACACAAGTAAGCGATACTGACTGGGTATTTACCATACAAGCCGACCGATTTTTACGCAACATGGTGCGAGCCATTGTGGGCACTCTGTTTGATGTGGGAAACGGAAAAATAACCATCGAGGAGTTTTGTGCTATTATCGAACAGAAAAACCGCTGTGCAGCGGGGACTTCTGTGCCAGCTCATGCCCTTTTTTTAGTTGATGTAGCATACCCTACCACAATTTTTGTGTAAATTTGTGCAAAAATAACCTACATGAAACAACCTACTCGTCGATTTGCATACGTAGCAATAGCATTGATAAGCTTTGTAGCAAACACTTATAGCATGGGCATTATCGAAGCCTTTTACAAATTTCCAGTAGAAATAGCGTTTCAACTACCCAGTTCACAAAAAACAGCTATCCTTACCAGCTATTTTTCTAACCAATCTGCTATGGCTACAAGTAGATACAACACACCTGTGCAACTGATGATGGTAGACACCCTTGGCAACTACATGCAATACCAAACTTCATCAGCAAGCACTACCGAACTCAAAACCATTACCGCCACCAATGGCAAAACCTACATTTTTCATAATGCCATTACCTGCGGACCCGTATGCGACTCGCACATTACCATTTTTGACGAGAATTGGTACTATGTGCCCATTCAACAAATTGCACCAGCCTTGATAAAATTGCAAGTAAGCGATTTTTTTGACGTTACTACAGCCACATCAGAGGGTATAGATATTGCTGACTTACTTACCAGCATACGTCCCGTATTTTACGAACTCAATTTTGCCATTCAGCACAACGATTTGCTCGTAACCCTGCACCTTAACGCCTTGCCAGAAAACACACGCCAGCAACTACAGCCCTATTACCACCAAACTATACGCCTATCATGGAATGGCGAGCGATTTGAATAAAGAGCAGAATCTCTCAACGCAAAAGAAAAACCAATATATCACCTATAACCCTGCCAAACATCACCGCCGCAGTATTCGTCTGAAAGGATATAATTATGTACAATCAGGATTGTATTTCATACCCATTTGTTGCCATAACAGGGCATGCGTATTTGGGCATATTGAAAATGGGATAATGATAATGAACGATGCCGGGAAAATGGTTGAAAACAAATGGTTAACATTACCACATTGATTGAAACGAATCCCATAATGGCAATCCCAACCGTCAACCAAAATATAAACGAATCACGTAGGGGCGACCCTCGTGGTCGACCAAAATAAAAACGATTCCCCAACCGTCGACCAAAATAATATGAAAGGGCAACCACAAGGGATTGTCCCAACCGAAAATCCATAACCACCGTGGAATATATACGTGGGATAAAAAATAATAATTGGCAAGCAATAGATAAAAGATTATGGCAACGAAATTACCACGAACACATCATTCGCAATGCACAATCGTATATACATATATCAAATTACATAACAAATAACCCCGCAAATGGAATAAAGATGTATTGCAATAAATCTACTAATCTAAATAACTGATAGTGTAGCGACCGTATGCAAATGGCAGTATAGCGGACATCCCGCTCAAAGGGGATACGTGTGCAACAAAGTAAAGAAAAAAAGGTCGTTACACTTTGTTACCTAAAAAAACTTTAATAACTTTACCCCACTATTTTAAGGAATATAAACCGAAAGAGTGGTTGTTTGAAGGAGAAAGTGGGACAGACTTAAGATATATTCAAAGTTTGTTGGGTCATTCGAGTAGTAAAACAACTGAGATATATACACATATTACAACCAAAGGCTTTG
>JAAYPI010000098.1 GCA_012519885.1 Bacteroidales bacterium | reverse complement strand
TGAAATCCCATTAATGGGAATGGGGTGCTCGGAAAATTAAGTTCCGCACTGCTCGGATTTATACTTGCCAAAAACAGAAATTACGTTACAACCAATGCAGAAAACGTTGTTTTTTTCTGATGTGAAGGCTTATATGCAACCTGATGAAGTACTTGAAACCTATATCCGTTCATCATTAGGTATTAAAAAAGGATTAATGATTCCAAATAACGTAGGCATCATTGACAGCAGTTATTACAATAATCCTGATAATGATGGTAATATTGGAATAGCATTAGTTAATACATCAAACAAAGCTGTTACAATTAACGCTGGTGAAAGAATAATGCAAGGTATTTTCAAAAAATACTTAGTTGCAGATAACGACAACGTACTCACATCAAAAAGAACAGGTGGCATCGGTAGTAGCGGTGAGTAATATAAATAATGTGAAAACGTAAATTAAAGTAACAATAAAAGGCGGTGTGGTAATACTACACCCGCCTATTTTTTAATATCTTATGTACACAAACAAAAATATAAAAAAGGAGATAAAAAAATGAAAAACAACGTTTTAGTATTAAAAGCTAACCCTATTAACGAAAGGAGTTGGAAACCTATTACAATTTCTACTCAGCTTCACGCAAGCATCAAAGAAATTGCAAACGAAACAAAAATGCCAATCAGTAAGATAGCTTGTTTAATGCTTGATTTTGCATGTGAACACGTGGTAATCGAGAAACAATCTAAGTTTAAAAGATAAAGTAAAAAAATCCTCCAATTGTTTCGTATTTTGGTTTATAATAAAACCAGTACGAGCAAAAGGAGAATTTTTTTATGATTACTTTTATGACTATTGTAAACGAAAAAGAATACGATAGTGATACAGAAATCATAATATTTAAAAAAGATGAAATAATCGACAAAACAATAATTGGAAAAACACTAAATAAACTTTACAAAAGTGTTCGAAAAAAAGGATATTTTTATTCAACTCCAAAATACAATGTTATAAATCCAAAAGGTAATGTACAAATGAACATTACAGCAGATACAGATTACGTACAACAACATTTAGAAAAGCTAAATACCGATGATTGGGCTTCTTATAACTCATTACCTACATTAGCAAAATTAAAAGTATCACGTATAATACATAGTGAAGATGTTGATAGAATTAATGAAATAAAAAATGAATTAATTGAAGAACTAAATATAAAAGCAAAGGAATTTAAACGTTGTGTTATTGAATCAAGTATCGAAATTGACATCGTGATTATTTTGGAATTTGAAAAAAAATACAAATATTCAAAAGGTGGACAAAGAAAACCGAAATAATTTGCTTAATCT
This sequence comes from Bacteroidales bacterium, assembly GCA_012519885.1. Taxonomy (GTDB): domain Bacteria; phylum Bacteroidota; class Bacteroidia; order Bacteroidales; family Paludibacteraceae; genus JAAYPI01. The sequence goes on along the minus strand of JAAYPI010000098.1, from coordinate 1,400 downwards.
TATTTAACATGCTAAAATTTAATATATGTCGAAATAAATTAAATTAATCAACACACCTTCATCAACTAACTTAATAAAGGGGGAAACACGTTTGGGTGATGACGTATTTCGTCACAAACCAAAATACCCAAACATGACGTTAAAATTTGCAGTACCAATTCCTCCTTCGGTAAACCACATGTATTACAACACAAGATTCGGAGGGAAACACTTAACTAAACAAGCTGAACAATACATTGCCACATCAAGAGCAATTATTAATCAATGTATCGAAGATCAGCACTGGATTGTACAAGACGATAATCCGTGGTATTACGTGGATATGGTGTTCTACATGCCAGACCGTAGAATACGTGATAGCCATAATTGTTTAAAACTATTACTTGATGTGATGCAAGGAATTATATTTAAAAATGACTATTACGCACTTCCACGTATTCAATCTGTCGAATACGACAAACAAAACCCACGTGTTGAAATTATTGTACACGTCCAGACGAAAAGTGAACGTGAAAAAGCAATTTATGTCATATCTAAAGAAAACCTCGCATCAGCTTAAAGCGTGTGACACGAAAAGAGAGTGTGTAAGGCAATCATATTAGAAGGACGTTAAACGCAACAGAACGCATTTTGATGCGTATATGAAGAAAGCCCCTGAAAAGGGGCTTTTTTATGCTTGTTTACTGTTCTTTTGGCTTATCGTGATAATTTTTGAAGATACCATACAAAGTTGCACACACTAATATCACATTTAACACGACATCCACGATTTGACTTTGTATTACTTCGTCAATTTCCACTCCAAATATTAATTGTATCGCCATTGCAATCACCGCAACAATTGGAGCAATGATTTTTTATTAATTCCCATTGTATCACACTCCTTTATCTTCTAATGTGTTCATACGTTTTTCCAACATCTCAACACGTAAATCAATTTTAAGTAACGTGCCTGATACTTCTTTTAATGTTTCTCCAACGCCTTTCATCGAATCAGAAATAGACTTCATATTTTGTACAACATAATAAAGTAGATAAATGAAACAACCACCAATTAACGACTTCTCTAAGAAACTAGCAGCAACTTCTTCCAACGTAATCACCCCTCTATCTGCTTGTATAATTCCATCCATCATCAATACCAGGAGTAGTATAATCTTTTAATGACCATATATTTAATTTATTCTGATTCGCGTATGCCTCTGCATCACGATATTTGTCAAGACGTTTATATTTATCCCGGAAGAGATAACGTAATTGAGCATAACCTTTCTTTAATAATTCTTCATTGTAATCCTTATCATCTACTTCAATGTAACCAAGTATTCTATTATAATTATCTCTCTCATCGCCATCAAAGTATATTTTCACGTCTTTATGTCAACGCCGGAATATTTTTG
>JAAYPI010000097.1 GCA_012519885.1 Bacteroidales bacterium | reverse complement strand
GTTCCTGCTGCTACTCCTGTAACGACTCCTGCATTGCTTACGGTAGCAAAAGCGGGTTGGCTACTTGTCCATGTGCCTGCTGTAGAAGGTGTTACATTGGCTGTGGTGGCTACACAGACGGCTGTTGCTCCTGCTAATACGGGAGCAGTAGGTGCAGCATTGATAACCACATTGGCACTAGAGGCTGAAGTACACGTACCATTGCTTACGGTAAAGGTATACGTTGCTCCTGCGGGTAAACCTGTGAGGGTGGTACTGGTGGTTGTACCTGTGGTTGTGATATTGCCCGGTGTTCTGGTGATTGTCCAGTTGCCAGTAGGTAAACCACTCAACACCACAGAGCCTGTAGGGCTAGTACAACTTGGCTGGGTAATAGTGCCTACCGTTGGGGCTGTGGGACGGGCGTTGATGGTGATGTTTCTGGTGGCGGAACATCCATCGCTGGTTCTGGTATAAGTTAATACAGCAGTTCCTGCTGCTACTCCTGTAACGACTCCTGCATTGCTTACGGTAGCAAAAGCGGGTTGGCTACTTGTCCATGTGCCTGCTGTAGAAGGTGTTACATTGGCTGTGCTGGCTACACAGACGGCTGTTGCTCCTGCTAATACGGGAGCAGTAGGCACAGCATTGATAACTACATTGCCACTAGAGGCTGAAGTACAAGTACCATTGCTTACGGTAAAAGTATACGTTGCTCCTGCGGGTAAACCTGTGAGGGTGGTGCTGGTGGTTGTGCCTGTGGTAGTGATATTACCCGGTGTTCTGGTGATTGTCCAGCTGCCAGTAGGTAAACCGCTCAATACCACAGAGCCTGTAGGGCTAGTACAACTTGGCTGGGTAATAGTGCCTATTGTAGGGGCTGTAGGACGGGCATTGATGGTGATGGTGCGTGTGGCTACAGCCTCGCAACCAGATGAAACTATACGAGTATAAGAAATGGTAGCCTGACCAGCACTGACACCTGTTACCACACCCGTAGTGGGATGCACAGTAGCAATATTGGTATGACTGCTCGACCAGGTGCCACCCGTGATAGAAGAGCTAAAATTTGTGGTATTACCAACACAGATAGTTTGTGTGCCACTCAGTGTACCAGCATTAGCTATAATATCCCCAGTAATCGTCCAGCCCTTACTGATAAGAGCATTGCGTGCAGCTACTGCCGAAGATGAATACGTACGACCATCTGCTCCCAAGGTAATAGTATTTGGCGTAGATGGATTAGCTGCCCAACCAACCAGGGTAGAGCTATAATTGGTACAGTCCATTCCTGAATTAGTAAACATCCCACTCATATTTGTTACCTTGGAAGTATTCCAGTTAGCAATGGGTTGATTGAAATTAGTGGCTTGATAGAACAGATATTTCATATCTGTTACGTTAGATGTATTCCAGTTGCCAATGGGTTGATTGAAATTAGTGGCACCATAAAACATATTACTCATATTTGTTACCTCAGAGGTATTCCAGTTGCCAATGGGTTGATTAAAATTTGTAGCACGTCCGAACATCCAACCCATATCTGTTACCTTGGAAGTATTCCAGTTGCCAATGGATTGATTGAAATTACTGGCTTGATAGAACATCAAACTCATATTTGTTACATTAGAGGTATTCCAGTTGCCAATGGGTTGGTTGAAATTAGTGGCACCACTGAACATCAAACTCATATCTGTTACGTTAGATGTATTCCAGTTGCCAATGGGTTGATTGAAATTAGTGGCACCACTGAACATCCAACGCATAACTGTTACCTTGGAAGTATTCCAGTTGCCAATGGGTTGATTGAAATTAGTGGCACCACTGAACATCAAACGCATATCTGTTACGTTAGAAGTATTCCAGTTGCCAATGGGTTGATTGAAATTAGTGGCTCCATCAAACATATTGCTCATACTTGTAACATTTGTAGTATTCCAATTCCAATTAGCTCCTACACCAGTCAGGCTGGAGCAACCAAGAAACATATATGCAAGACTAGTAACATTATTTAAGTCAGGGACATCAGTAGCAGTAATATCTAAATTACTGCACCCCCCAAAAGCATTTTGCATACTTCGCCAAGAGATAGTACCCCATTGGGTGATAGTGCGTATTTTTTTGCTTTCTGTTGTTATATAACCTAGATAAAACTGAGGGAAAGTACCTGCAATTTCTACCCGGTAGCGTGTATTGGGTTGTAAGTCCGATATGGTGGCATTGTCTGTTTGGTTTAGTAAGGTACCATTGATAGCTGGGTTATTTTCTTGCTCCCAATATACGTGGTAGTTGTAACCAACACCTGAGGTTGGGATCATGATGTTTGTTGTATTTTCTGTATCCCACACGGTGATGAAATTGTTGGGGGAGCCAGGGCAAATTTCAATCATTCCAGCATCTGTAATCGTCCAGCCCTTACTAATAAGAGCATTGCGTGCAGCTACAGCCGAAGATGAATACGTACGACCACCTGCACCTAATGCAATACTATTTGGCGTAGATGGATTAGCTGCCCAACCAACCAGGGTAGAGCTGTAATTGGTACAGTCCATTCCTGAATGAGAGAACATCCAACTCATATCTGTTACCTTGGAAGTATTCCAGTTAGCAATGGGTTGATTGAAATTAGTGGCACCATAAAACATATTACTCATATTTGTTACCTCAGAGGTATTCCAATTCCCAATGGGTTGATTGAAATTAGTAGCACTCCAGAACATATATGCCATACCTGTTACCTTAGAAGTATTCCAATTGCCAATGGGTTGATTGAAGCTACTGGCTCTATTAAACATCCATCCCATATTTGTTACATTGGAAGTATTCCAATTTCCAATGGGTTGATTGAAATTAGTGGCAAAGTTGAACATTGATACCATATTTGTAACATTTGCAGTATTCCAATCCCAATTGGCTCCTATACCTGTTAGATTGGAGCACTCTAAGAACATACCTCCAAGACTAGTAAGATTGCTTAAGTCAGGTACATCGCTAGCGGTAATATCTAAATTAATACAACCATTAAAGGCATATTCCATGCTTCGCCAGGAGATAGTACCCCATTGGGTAATAGTGCGTAGTTTAGTACGTTGAGTATTATTATTAGCCATATAAAACTGTGGAAAAGTACCTGCAATTTCTACCCGGTAGCGTGTATTGGGTTGTAAGCCCGATATGGTGGCATTACCTGTTTGGTTTAGTAACGTGCCATTGATAGCCGGGTTATTTTCTTGCTCCCAATATACGTGGTAGTTGTAACCACCACCATTGGTTGGGATTATGATATTTGTTGTATTTTCTGTATCCCACACGGTGATGAAATTGTTGGGGGAGCCTTTTGTAATAAAATATTCATAATAATTTTCTATTGCAACAATTTTAAAATCTTTCCATAAAGGATGTGAACGATAATCCTCTTCTGACCCTGGTGGTACATATAAAAATATTGACGTAGGATCAATTTCTTCAAATACATTACCATCAGGGGATGAAGGAGGATTTACTGCTAAAATGGTAATAGATTGTAGATGGGAATCATAAAATGCCGTTTTATCTATTTCACTGACTTTACTAGGGATGGTAATAGAAAACAGATTATGAGTATGAGCAAAAACCCAACCATTTATTTGTTCCAGAGAATCAGACAGCACAATGCTATTTATAGAATTTGCTGAAGAAAATGCTGCTATATCTATTTTTTTTATCCCCTTAGGTAATACAACCGATTGCAATGACTCACAATGCCAAAAAAACTCGTATGGTAGAGTTGTTATATTAATTGGCATAGTAATTTTTTCCAATGATGTACATAATCCAAATACTGTTCTACCTAAAAATTCAATTGAATTTGGTAATATCACCTCTTTTAAAGAAGTACATTTTTCAAATGCATAATTTTCAATTATTTTAAGAGAATGAGGTAAATTAATTGAATTTAAAGAATTACATTGAGAGAAAGCCCTTTCCTTTATTACCTCTATAGATTCAGGTAGAGAGACGTTTTGTAAATTACTACATGCATAAAAAGCATAATTTCCAATAGCTTTAACATCATAGTTAGTGTTATTATATATTACGGTGGGAGATATCATTATGTGAGAATAAGCAATATATGTCCCAGTATTTGTCCCTCCCTCTCCTCCAACACTATTGGTCACCTCCACTGTAGTAGGAGAAGTAATGTTGTAATAAATTCCATCTACTTGAAAGCTTTGGGCTTTTAGTGTGATACTTAGGGTAAGTAATACGTAGCAAGTTAATAATAATTTTTTCATTTATTTATATTTGGTTTAAATATTTAGTAAATTAATAATTTTATCTTTCAATCATTTATTTCAGGGCTAACGCCCCTAGATCGTTATTTCGTTATATTTTCCTACCAAGATAGCAGGGCTAACGCCCCTTTCTTTAGGTTTAATTTCTCAACATGAATCATTCAACACTAATCCCTACGAAGATATTAGGGCTACGCCCCTAGATCGTTGTTTGTTCATTGTTTTCTACCAAGATATCGGGGCTAACGCCCTTACATTCGTTATTTCTTCATTGTTGCTACCAAGATTTCAGGGCTAACGCCCCTACATTTGTTAAATTTATTTGTTTGTTACGAAGATGTCAGGGCTACGCCCCTAGATCGTTGTTTCGTCATTTTTGCTACCAAGATTTCAGGGCTACGCCCCTAGATCGTTGTTTGTTCATTGTTTTCTACGAAGATATCAGGGCTAACGCCCCTACATTCGTTTTTTCGTGATATTTTGCTACCAAGACAACAGGGCTACGCCCCTTTCTTTACTCTCAACTTTTCATCGCAACGAAGATTTCGTGGCTAACGCCCCTTATTTGACTATCAACCATTCAGCACTAATCATTAAACACTAAACACTCATCACTACCAAGATTTCAGGGCTAACGCCCCTTTCTTTACTCTCAACTTTTCATCGTAACGAAGATTTCGTGGCTACGCTCCTTATTTGACTATCAAGCATTCAACACTAATCATTAAACACTAAACATTAAACATTAAACACTAATCACCCATCACTACCAAGATATCGGGGCTAACGCCCCTTTCTTTACTTTCAACTTTTCACTATCATCTGTCAATTATCAACTGTCAACTAATCAATCACTTGCACTGTTCTCCAAACTCTAATTCAAAATTGCCACGTCCTTTTACTAAACCTCCTAATACATTATATTGTAGAGCCACATCTCCTTTTAACCATATTGGATTTGGCAACTGTGCTTGTAGCAATACTGCCGACGATCCACTCACTATGGGTAATCGATAGGTCTTACGGAATACTTTTGCTTGTACTCCAAACACTCCATAAAGGTAGGTGTATGCCTGTCCGCTTGCATACCAACCATTGATACCTCTTGTCCCTTTACCTTTGCACTTTATCGAATTATTGTGTGTTAACATAACATCAGCCCCTATTTGCGTATCTAATCTTGCATAAAACAGTAAACATTTTAAATCGCCTGTATCAAATCCAAAATTCGACCCAAAAGCAATGCCTTTTCCTGTCGCCAATGAAGCCCCATTTCGATTGGACGCAAGATTTGTTGTTGGAATTTTTAATAACTCCACTACTTTCTGAGGTGGTGGAGGCATAGATGGGATAACATCTCCTAACATAAAATAACTTTGTGAATTGGCACGGATGCCTCCTATACCTATCGAAAGACTGATAGGTCTATCGGGTCGACCCACATACACATACCACTTGGTTGGGCTAATATGCAATACACCTTCACCTGCTTTATATCCAGATAACCCTCCTTTTATTACCCCTCCTGCTACATTGACGTAGGTATCGAACTTGGCATCTAGGGTACGTGTAGTAAATCCATACTCAATAGAAACACGTGCCATTATACCCTCAATGGGAGATGGAAGAGTTGTAAATTCATTTGCGACTTTCGACGGATTTGTTTCTTTCAATTTTAACAAAGCATCTATTCCATACTTATCGGCATACGCTTTTTCTTTTTGTAATAATGTTGTTTGTACTTGGCTTACTTTATCCAATGAGCCTGTTGATGGAACATTCCCCATCATCGTAGCTTGTCCGTAAAAACCTATAAAATTAAGTCCCCCATGTTTATTAAATAATATTTCAAAGCTTGCCTCACAATCTAATGTTTGCTTAGTAGGGATACCAAATAACACTCCCGCTTTTAGTCCCAATCCCATGCTAGAGGATGGTTCGTATTTGCAAGTTGTTTTTTGTAGATTAGCAGACCCTGGCAATTTACTCATTGCATACGATGCCCCTCCAGAAAACCCATATAAGGTTACTCCACCGGCTGGTAATCCTGTAGCAAAAGCAGCTTTCGCATCTACGTACCAATATGAAAAATCTTTTTTCCCGAACATAGCACTTGCTTCAATAGATAAACCAGGTAATCCTTTTGACAAAGCAAATTGCAGATTCCCCCCTACTGCATTGCCATAAATCGGGTCGTTTCTAAGAAGTTGGAGCCTTCCATTTAACTGCATCACTTCCGCAATATTGGCAGAAACAACGATATCCTGTACTTTCAATTCTTTATATTTCCATGTTTGCTTGTTGGTTTCTCCTGTTCTTTCAGCCACTATGCTCAAACTTGAATTGGCTTGTACTACTTCGGCTAATTTTATACCAAAATTAAAAGATAAAATAGCCTGATTTTCGGTTGCTTTCAACCCAATATTGCTGATAGAAAGAGGTAAATTAGCAAGTACTGATTTCCCTTCGTAGCCAAATTCATCAATAGCAAAGTAGGGGCTTTCTGTTTGTAGTTTTAAACCCTGAAACTTAATGCCAGTAAACTGGGCTGTTTCACTTCCTGATTTGTCATCTCGCAATTGAATACCCATTTTTCCATGCAAAACGGCTTGGGATTTAAATTTTTTATTGTCTAATGAAAGGCTAACATACGAATTCTTCTCTATTGTAGCTTTCGCTTTAAATACATCAAAGCTTAGTTCATTGGCAGGGTTAACCACTAAATGATATTTATTGGAGGCATCGATAGTAGCATTATATTCCAATTTACATTTTTCGCCAAGGGGAATTCCAATAGCTCCGCCAAACGAGGCTTCGGAAACTCTATTGGCTAACATCCCTAACCTAAACCGTTCGACAGAAAAATTCCAGCCTGACGCCGTTCCCTTATCATACGGCAGTATGGCATAGTTAGTGGCAAAAAGACCAGATACCCCATTATGGTCAAAAATAAGATGTTGAGCATCAATCGAAATACGTTCTTTGGGTTTATCTGAGCGAGTAAATTGTTCGGGCAGTTTCATGCTTATGGCAGTAGCATACACGCCTCGCCATAATGTTTCATTGCCTGTAGGTAAATATAGTTCTTTATAGGTTTCAGGGAAAACCATACCTTGTGCATTGCGTGTATCGCTAAAATCTAACACTACATTATTGCAAGAAAATATATAATCGTCAAGCCCAACAATTGCAAAACTTGGCAAATTAATATTCACCAACAAATCATTCCAATCAGTAATTACGGTTTTAAATGCACCAATTACTGCCTCATTTGTAGCAGTTTCATTATTCACTTTGGTTATAAATGATGTTGCAAACTGCACTTCTCCGCTTACCCCAATTTCTGAAATACCATCGCATGTTAAAACCGCGTAAGTAAGGTCTTCTTTTATTTCTGTTTTGGGTTGGAATGATCCCTTCAATACCAATTTTGTATTACTATCGAACGGAATAGTAATATCGCCCAATAGTTTTAATTTGGCATCACCTATAATTCCCCCATCGTATGACAATTTTACATCTTCCATACCAAAAAACAACTCAGTGCCATCGCCTTGTGGAATAAGCATTTTTGCATACACACTCATCGAAGCATATTCTGAGTGGTACGTGATATCATACACCGCTATGATTACTTTTATGTTTCCAATGGTTTTTTGCATACCAACAGGCAATACACTTAAATCATTTATGGATAATTTGTCAATATACCGTTGTGATGATTCTATTGCCGTTAGCACGTCATTAGCTTCATTCTTGCTAGCTTGTTGAGCATATAAACCTAGCGAGTTACAAAAAAGAAATACAAAAAATGGTATCAAATACAATATAAAAGAGTGTCTCTCTTTCAACTTACTTTTATTGTATGGCAATGCAGGTGTGTGTTGTCTATTTCTCATAGTTAAAATGTATATCTATAAGCTATGGTTAAATTGGTTCTATAAATATTTGGTGTTGTATTTTTGGCTAATAATTGATATGTGCCACTTGCTTGTAAAGTGTGTTTCTTGAGAAATGTATAACTCGAATGTATCCGAATATTGGTTACAAACTGGTCATACTCAGCTTCTGTGTACGACCAATTGCACGAATATGATAAGCCCGACTGAAGTGTTTTGTTTAGAAATCTTGCCGAAACAGCTACAGTAGGACCAAACATCTTGTTTGTAGCCTGTTGCATATCTGAATAGGTATAATTAAACGAACTGCTTACCTGCCAGTTGGTTTTGTTAAATTGTATCGTATGCATCAGGTAAGAATTGAGCATCGACATAAAGTTTGATGGATTGCTTATGCCAATATACGTATCTTTTGCTTGCTGCCAATTGGTAGTAAATTGCACATTTTGGTTCTGACTGTCAGTTTGTTGCAACACATACGAACACATAAAATTGGCATTTTGAGACAACTGTACAAAATCTAAGGTGTCTAAGTTTTGGACAATATCATATTGGTTGATATAATTGAATTGAGATTTGACATTTTTATGCGATTGAAAATTTGAATATCCAGCATTTATTGATACACGTTGGCTCGGAGTATAAGCCACATTCATCGCACCTACAAATCGAGAAGTTCTACTTCCTTTTGTGCCATCCAAATCGTCGTTTTGCACACCAACATTTGTGGCTAATTGTACTTTATCTTTTAACAACTGAGTAGTAAAATTCACCGTTATATTTTCGTAATCGCTATTGCTATAATACGTGCCCAAGGTACTGTATTGAGGATCAATACGTTCATATTTAAGTTGCAGCTCATTTTTTAAGAATGTATAGGCTATACCCATATTATAAGATTGATAGTAAACCCTGCTCCCATTTGAAGGAATGCGCATATCTCTATCGAGTAAACTAAACGCATACTCACCCATCAATCGTATATTGGGAGCTACATTGGCAGAGATATCTACTTGTGAAGCCAAATTTTGTTGTGGAAAAATACCTACGCTATCTGGTTGATTGAGCAAAGAGGTTTCATTGTCTTTGGCTAAAAAAATACTCGAACCAATCGTAAATGTTTCGTGTTGATAACGTACCTGTGTGCCAACCCCCATTCGCTGATAGGCTGCTGGTACTAGTACATTGGCTGTATCATACTCTAACTTACGCTGTAACTGACCATACATTGCCGCAATTTTCCATTTATCAGGACTTAACTCCAAGCCTACCCCTGTAAATTGATGATCGGATAAGGTATAAGGAGAAAACGGCAATGTAATATCGCCAAGATGCAAGGTAGCCCATTTATACGATGGGTGCAACGAAAAACGATTGGGTAAGGTTGGATACGCTACATTAGCACCTGTATTTGTTAATGATATACTTAACGGAACTTGAATGGTATTAAATAATTGAAAATGAACATTGCCAGCCAATAGGTAACTTAGCGTACTACTAGGGGGTACATTCCCCTGCATATACATACTATTGAGGGTTACGCCTCCGTTCATTTTAAACCACTCTTGTTTGGAAAAATTTTTGGCTGTTTCCTCCACCCGATAGGTTTGACAATGCAACGCTATAACCACGAAAGAATACACAATTGTTAGTGCCAATTTTTTGGCTTTTTGTTTTATGCTCGTTATAATCACCTTTTTTGCTTGCTTTTTTATATGTATTTTATATATATTTTTACCAAGATATCAGGGCTACGCCCCTTAGTTTAGTTGACAATTGATGGTTGACAGTTGACAGTGAACGAAAGTAACACGAGAAACGAATAACGATTCTTATTAAACATTCTCTCCTTTTTCACTTTAAAAATTCACTTGATGAACCGTACTGAACAAGGTCTGACCTGAAACCAATACGCATTTTACCATATACCCATAAGTTGTACCGATTCTAACATCTTTGTCCACACACGATAGTTGCCAAGGTTGTAGCTCTTTCCATAACGTTAATGGTTCTGTTCCTGATTGTCTATAAATAGATACTGACCGAATAGGTTCTTTTGCCTTTACATCCCATTTAATTAGTAAGGCTTGCGTTTGTATTTCGCTCGACACTTGAATGGATGTTTTTTGTTGGGTAAGCGAACGTACATCAATGCTTGGATTTTCCTTCGACCTAACTCCATACGAATTCTTAGCAACCAACTCATACCGATATACTATATCAAATTCCGTTTGTTTATCGATATATGTATCAACAGTCGGCAAAAATTCTCCTACCAATTCAGGCTTTTGAGTTAACATCGAAGTTTTATATAACAGCAAAGACTCCACATCTTCACTTGAGCTATTTACCCATGTCAATTCAATACCCGATGGGGTAGCTTTATATGCATTAAATACAGGTGAAGATGGTGGTATAAGGTTGGGTTTTACTAGCTTTAGTATGGGAGTTTTTTCGGACTGATTATACCGATAATCAAGGGCTGCAATAGAATAATAAATAGCTCTATTTAAATTTTTCACATCAACAGTATCCATAAATGTAGTGCTTTTCCAAGCCACGTCATTCAAACTAAATAATTCACCATTTTCAGTAAAGGAACGAAACACACGATATCCCAACAAATCAGTTTCGGTATTTGGAGCCCACGTAAGCGTAACGATTCCCATAGTATCAATTTTCGCTTTTAGGTTAACTGGCATGGCTGGAGGAAAAGAATCTACTGGCTGAACCATAACGGGGAAAGATTCTTTTTCATTTCCTTTTTTGTCAATAGCTACTATCTTAACATAACTCTGCGGTTGCGGTTGAATATACCTTATTAAACGATTAGAAGGTGAAATATTACCCTCCATACTAGCATAATTTCCATCAGGCAAGTCGGCCTTTCTTAATTCAAATTTTTGTAGCAACTTTTCTTCTTGCCTGTCAAACTCCCATTCAACGATTACTTCTCCATTATCTGAATAAGACACATCAATAATTGATGGATAGGTATATACTTGATTAACGCCCATTCCTTGAATTACTTTAGAATATGGACCTCTTTCTCCAAAAGAAGTAATACCATACATCCGATAATAATATACCCGTTCATTATCTGGTAATATATCTTGATAATGAACAATATTTTCATCTGTCATATTCATAATAGGCACAGATGTAATAGGTGAAAAATGAACAGCATCTACCGAACGTTCAATTTTATAACCTGAATAATAGGATTTTACATCAGAAATGTCAAACTGAAACATAACAGATTTATCAGAAAAATCGGCTTTCAATGTGGTAATATCCGGTACAATTTTTTTCATTTGTAAGCCTGCGTACACATTTCCTCTTTCTACGAGTTTACTAAGTTGTTCGTCGGCTGCCGACACGTAATATACATACTCTTCATTATCTTTGGCAGTAGAATCAACATATCCCCATGCAGCCAACACTGCAACTTCAAAATTAAACTCCGAAGCTATCATTGACATAAGGAAACGTTGCTCTAGCTCTTCTTGTTTGTTGCTTACTTGCAATAAACTATCCTCATCGCTTGCCAAAGCGGTTGGCAAAACGGAAAAATCTTCTCCAAACAACGCTTCCGCAACAATCATAGCTGTTGTATCATTATCAGCTTTTGTTGCCCATACCTGTATGGGTGCATGTTTTAAGGGAGTGTTGGTAAGCAATATAGTTTCAGGCTCTTTCAACGCAACACCATTTCTTTTAATAGTTAATCTTTCTATCAAAAAACCTGTTTCATTGGTTTGTTGCCATGTGTTTGCATTACTAGCCGACCATCTTAGTGCAATCGTCTTTTGCATGGTGGTAGCAAGCACTTGTATGGATCCGATAGAGTCTTGTCTGACTTGTGCTGGAATAGCAACTTGAGCATACAGATTGATGCATACGAATAACATGCATGCAACACATCCGTAGATTTTTACTGTTTTTCTTTTCATATATCTCTTATCTTCATTCATTATACCTTAAACATCAGCTACATGAGTATGATTGTGTGTACGGACATATCATCGCACACAACAACAAGCATATGCCTTATTTTCGCTCGCAAAAGTACAATTAATTTTACATTTCACAAGCATATGTATCATCACTATCTATAGAAATAACCACATTTTGTTAATGATAAAATCATTCGTACAGATACAATATACTACGAAAAGAACATAACTGAGGATATCATTTAGACTTTTTTTTTAGAATATAATCGCGATGCATTTCACCAATTACCTATATAAATTTGCTACATACAATCGAGCGATAATTCGTGTTTATACAGCATAAACCATAGGTTTTTTGAGGCGTTATGCTTGGTACGTAACAAGATAACATTGTTAAAAAAAAAAAAGATAAAGTGTATAACATTTTTTAATATCACATTTTTCATTTATATTTGTCCACCTAAAACCTGAAACTATCTGACTATGAAAAAGTTATTCATACCTTCCCTTTTTAGTTATAGCTTATTTGTATTGGTTTTCCTAGCTCCATCTGCTATATACGCTCAAAAAACCGAAAGAGACACAATCTGTTCAGGAAGCTCCATTACCCTGCAAGCTACCGAAAAAACAGGTGCAACCTACAAGTGGTTTGCCAATGATGAAGAAATATCAAATGAAACAGAACCAACATTAACTGTAAGTCCTACCTCTACCACCACCTATCGTGCAAAGGTAACTACTGCTGGAAATAGTAATACGGTAAATTTAATTCCTAATGGGGGTTTTGAGAGTGGAGATATACTTAAAGAAACGAATGATTTGGGACAGCTTATAGAATACCAATACCTAAATATGCGAGGAATAGATAAGGCAATTGGTATTAATGAATCTGCCATTGTTGGGAATGCACAGACAGGAAATCCTACATGGTTTGTACCATTAACCCCTAATAATAATAGTAATCGTATGTTTATCTGTGACGGGGGTAATAATCCCGCCTCTCGCATATGGTCTGCGAGAGACTTAAAATTAGTCGAAGGAACAACATACGAATTTAGTTGTTGGATTGCTAATATTCATGTTAATAGTGAAAATCCATCTGCCTTACGCTTTGTGGTAGAAAATGGAAGTGGTACAACTACTTTATTAAACTTTACTGCTCCTACATTAAACTCGGAAGGTTGGGTTCAAAAAACGAGTACATTTACACCTACGGTATCTGGTTGGGCTCACATTTGGATTCAAAATAATACTACTACAGGCGACGGGAATGATTTTGCATTAGATGATATTTATTTTGGGGTTGAGCGTACTACTGCCCCCGTTACTACTACGGATATTTTTACAGTAAATGTTGATACGCCTGCTACGGTATCAATAGAAGATATGGATGTCTGTCAAAATGCTAATTTTACTTTGTCTGCTACTGTAAGTGATGACACCAACAATGTAATTTCGTGGACAAAAAATGGAAATCCCCTAACAGGTTCAACAGCTTCTATTTCCAATACAGCTCCAGCTACAGTAGGTACAAGCGATACGTATGCCATCAGTGTAAAATCGGGTGTTTGTACAGCAGTTACACAAAGTGCCACCGTTACGGCTTTATCGTGTAATAGTACCCAAAAGGACACTATCTGCCTAGGAAACGATATAGTTCTCAATCAAGCAATTACAAAAACGTACAGCGGGATCTCGTGGATTCTTCCTGCTACTGGATTAAGCAGTACCAATATCTTAACACCTACATTTACACCTACAACTGCTGGCACATTTGCATTTACAATGACAGGGACAAATACCGCCACAAGCTTAATGGAAACGATAAATGTAACCGTAGTTGTAGAAACACCAGCTACAGTAAGCGTGGATGGCGTATCTGAATGTATCAACAACCCTATTACCTTAACGGCTACCGTAAGTGGTGGCACCAATAATAGCATAGCATGGACGAAAAATGGAAATCCATTATCAGAACAAGGAACTGAAATTTCGGATATTGCTCCTGCAAACATTGGCGAAACTGATTCCTACCACATCACAGTAACCCCCACAGGCGTTTGTCCTGCGGTATCGAGTGAAGCTACGGTTACAGGTACTTCATGTGGAGCAACTTCTATTCTAAATCGAATTATTTGTCAAGGAGAAACAGTAACTGTTGGTACCCAAACATTTAGCACCAGCGGTCAGCATTCATACACGATTGAGGGTGGTAGTTACTTGGGTGGCGATAGTACGGTTATTCTCAATCTACGTGTCATTGATGTGGGAATACAAGCCCCTAAAACAGCTATCTGTATGGGTGAATCACTCAGTCTAGGAGCAACTGCAAACCCCAATACTGAATGGTCGGCTACTTGGACTACTCAGCCATCAACGGGTTTGTCATTAAGCAATGCAAGTGCTAAAACAACCGATGCATCTGGAACAATAGCAGGCAATTATACAGTTACGATGGATGCTGTTATAACTCAAAGTGGGGGGGTATATGCCACTTCGCCTCATACATGTACGGCTACTCAAAACATCGTGGTGCATCCAAACCCTGTTATCACAGATATATTTACCACAGGACGTGCAGCCACTATTTTGTACGACCAACAAAGTGGTACAGCTCCTTTTACGTTTAAAATTGGAAATACAGTATATCAACACAACGAGCTGTTTGATTTACCCATTGGCGAACATAGGGTAGAAATTCAAAATGCAGAGGGATGTAAATCGTTCCGTATGTTTACAATTGTACCTACGCCCATTATTCCTGATAAATTCTTCTCGCCCAATAATGATGGGGTAAATGATAGGTGGAATGTGGTAGGTATAGAATTTTATCCCAATGCTGATATCCAGATATTTGATAGATTTGGCAAACAAATGATTCGCTACAAAGGATCTGATTTGGGATGGGACGGCAATTATCTTGGTAATCCAATGCCAACTACCGACTATTGGTATATTATTTATGTAGCAGAAATTAACGAAACCCTCTCGGGACATTTTACCTTGAAAAGATAAATCTAGTTGAGTGTGTATGGAGAATTTGATACACACTCAATTTTTTACTACTTGCCTTCAATTAATTTAGCCACTTCTTGGTCTATTGTTTTAAGGCGGTTTTTACAGTAATCAATCAGTGTAGTAGCTTCTTTGATATTTTCTAGTAATTCTTCTACTCCTAATTCATTGCTTTCGATTTTATGCAAAATAGCTTCTAGTTTTGCGTAAGCTTCATCGTAGGTTAGATTTTTTTCTTTTTTCATTTTATATATTTTAAATTATTCTTTCACAGAGTTCCACTGAGGTATCACGGAGGGACACAGAGTATATATTTTTTTCTCAGTGTATCTTCCTGTTTCCTTCGTGCTCTTCGTGTGAGAATCTTACACAGAGTTCCACTAAGGTATCACAGAGGGACACGGAGAATAGTACTTATTTTTTATAAAACATATCGTTTAATTCCATTTTTTAATACTGTAACATTAAAGTTAATTAATAATCCAATTTTAATAGCTGAAAATTTCATATAAGTTAATAACTGAGCCTCGTGTACAGGAGCTAGTGCATCAACAGATTTAAGTTCTAGTAATATTTTATCTTCAACTAAAATATCAATTCTATATCCATAATCCAATTTTATATCTTTATATACAACAGGAACAGGTTTTTGTCGTTCAACTTTATATCCTCTTTGTTGTAATTCATATACCAGACATTCTTCATAAGCAGATTCTAATAATCCAGGTCCAAGCTGCCTATGAACTTCTATTGCTGACCCAATGATTTCTTTCGTGATACTATCAAATTCCATTTTTATATTTTATTCTGTTTTTGCGTTTGAGATTCTTACACAGAGTTCCACAGAGGTTTCACTGAGGGACACAAAGTATATATTTTCTTCTCAGTGTATCTTCGTGTTTTCTTCGTGCTCTTCGTGTAAGAATCTTACACAGAGGTTTCACAGAGAGACACAGAGTAATGTGTTTTTCTTCGTTTAACTTCGTGATACCTTCGTGCTCTTCGTGTAAGAATCTTACTTGCCATTTTCTATTTCTATAATAGTACTTTTCATTCGTTTTTGTAAAGAAATTGTTTCAACCACATCTCCTTTTGCCAGTATTTGATTGTGAATCGGTTTGCCATTCTTTAGTGTAAGCGTATATCCTTTTTCAAATATGCGTATAGGCGAAACCAATTGTACATATTGCTGGTGTTTATCTAAGGTGTATGCTTTTTGCGTAAGATTCTGTTTACTACGATGCTGTAAGTGTTGTATGGAAGATGTTAACGTATAATAAGCTTGTTCTACTTTTCGTTTTACAGCGTTGGGCAACTGCAATGTAACTAGTTGCAATCGTTGTTGCCAACTCTCAAGGGCTTGTTCTGTATAGTTTATTATTTCTTCTTTTACAGTATGTAAATTACTTTCGGTCTGTTGCATACAATCCACCAAAAATTGAGCCACAGCCGTGGGCGTTTTCAAACTGGTATGTGCCACCATATCCACCACCGACACATCTTTATCATGACCAATCCCACTCAAAATAGGCAACGGAAACTGTGTGCAATGATAGGCAATGTTATAATTATCAAACCAACTCAAATCAGAAGTAGCTCCACCGCCACGTATGATGACCACCACGTCAAACAATTCTTTGTGCTCATACACAGCTTCTAGGGCATTGATAATCGAAGCCTCTGTTTCAGTGCCTTGCATAACAGCAGCAAACAATCGATGATAAAACACAAACCCAAACGCATTGCCATGTAATTGATTACAAAAATCTGTATAACCTGCAGCACCAGGCGAAGAAATAACAGCAATACGTTGCACAAGTAATGGCAAATCAATCTCTTTGTTTAAATCCATCACCCCTTCGGCATACAATTGTTGAATAATCAAGGCTCGCTTACGAGCC
>JAAYPI010000096.1 GCA_012519885.1 Bacteroidales bacterium | reverse complement strand
TAACAATCCCGCCAATGAATAATTATCCCAGAATGCCGGCCGACGTAGAAATGAGATCATACCAAATAGATGCAATAAACCAATGGGAAAAAGAAGGATTTATCGGTATATTTGACATGGCAACGGGAACGGGGAAAACATATACCGCATTAGCCGCTATTGTTCGCTTGTTTTCAAAAATGGCCAATAATTTGGCCGTAATTATTGTTTGTCCCTATCAACATTTAGTCGAACAATGGAAACAAGACATAGAGAAATTTGGTATGAGACCAATAGTATGTTATTCTGCATCCCAGCAAAAAGATTGGAGAAAGAGACTGAAGACAGCAACTACAAGTTTTAATTTGGGTGTTAAGGATCATTTTTGTGCTGTGTCTACTAATGCTACATTTTCAAGCGAATATGTTCAAAATCAAATTTCAAATTTAGAAGGTAATACCCTGTTGGTAGTTGATGAGGCCCATAATTTTGGCGCGGAACATTTAAGTAGTATGTTGTTGCCAAACATCAAGTTTAGGCTTGCATTATCTGCTACAATTGATCGTTATGGGGATGAGGAGGGCACCCAAAAACTATACGATTATTTTGGTAGAAAATGTATTGAATATACCTTAAAAGAAGCTATTGATAATCGAATGCTTACACCTTATTATTATTATCCCGTTGTTTTGACGTTAAACGATGACGAACTTAAAGAATACCTAGAAATAACAAGAGCGGTAGCTAGCTCTATAGCGAAAAGTAAAGGAAGCAAAGGTAGGGTGAACTTGTCAGACTATGCTAAAATGTTGCTCATTAAAAGGGCTAGGTTAGTAGCGGCTGCGAATGAAAAAATTAAGATGTTAAGGGATGTTATTATGCCCTATGCAGATGAAACACATATATTAATATACTGTGGCGCAACTACAATGCGGGATGTTGACTATAAGGAAAATCAACCTGAAATAGATGAAATTCGGCAAATTGATCTTGTAACAGACCTACTAGGAAATGAGATTGGTATGAAGGTGTCAAAATTTACATCTGAAGAAGACGCTAGGAAAAGAGAAACAATAAAAAAGGAATTTAGTGATGGTAAACATATGCAAGCACTTATTGCTATACGTTGTTTGGATGAGGGTGTTAATATACCAAGTATAAAAACAGCTTTTATATTAGCAAGCAGTACTAATCCAAAAGAATACATACAAAGAAGGGGAAGAGTGTTGCGAACATATCCAGGCAAAAATTTTGCAACAATATATGATTTTATTACTTTACCTATTCCAATGGAGGATATATCACAGTATTCCGGTGATATTGTAGAAAGTGTGAAGTCGTTAGCTGTTAGAGAAATTACACGAATGAGAGATTTCGCATCGATATCTGAAAACCCATCGTCAGTTGATAAACTAGTAGCGGATATTGTTAGTGCATATAATATCAATTTTGAAGAAAGGGGGATTGGGCAGAATGCTTGATGTTGGGAATATTTCTTTGAATTCTAAAAAACTTGATCGAATGAAGGTTAGTATTTTAGAAATTGAACAACAAAATCTTAAAACAAGGGAAAAATCAAATGATGCGATGGTTGATGCAATTCGTAAAATTGTTATTGATGAAGTGAACAAATCTTATTAAGGGGGGATATTTTGTTACTTAAAACATTACGAATGGTAAATTTTCGTCAATATAAAGGGGAAACGGAGATATCTTTTTCATGTGACGATAGGAAAAATGTAACCATTATACTCGGAGATAATACATTCGGAAAAACCACTTTACTCCAAGCATTTAATTGGTGTTTTTATGGAGTTGCATTATTGCCTAATCCAGAAATGCTTCTTAATTTAGATATAGCGAGTTTATTGATAGAGGGTGATTTCACTGATGTAGAAGTTGAAATAACACTTATTCATGGAGGGATAGAATATATATTAACGCGCATCCAAAAATACCAGAAAAGAAATGGAAAGGTTTCGGGACTTAATCCTCAAATGAAGGTTTCATACAGGAAAGAGGATGGACAAACTGAAAATGTTAAAGATATCAGAATAAATAATGTGATAAACACAATACTTCCGCAAGATTTGTCTACATATTTCTTCTTTGATACTGAACGTGTTGGAACTATAAGTGAGAGGAAGGATCTTACTGAATCTGTAAAAGGGCTGCTAGGATTAACGGTTTTAGATAATTCTATTAAACACCTTGGGACAAGACGAAACAAAAGTACTGTGATTGGTCAATTTTATGCTTCAATGGACATAGAGGGAGATAGCAAGGCCCAAGAGGCTTTAAATAGAATTCAGGATGCACAAGCGCGGGGTGAGGCGCTTTTAACACAACTTGACACTGTTAATTCTGAGTTAAATCACTATTATAAACGTAAAGAACAACTTGAAACAATTTTACGTGACAATCAAACCACAGCTGCATTACAGAAGAAAAAAGAAGAAATGGAAAATCAAATTGATGTTGAATTTAGGGCACAAAAAGACATAATAGGGGCCCTAATTAGTGACTTTAATATTGGTTCAATTTATTTTTATAGCCAGCCACTTTTAAAACAAGCAATAGATTTTTTGCGAGAGGCCAAAGTCGATGATAAAGGGATTAAGGGCCTAACAAAACCGACATTGGTGGATATTTTGAAAAGGGGAAAATGTATATGTGGCTGTGAATTAGTAGAGGGAAGCGAGGCGTTTAATCATATTATTCAAGAAATGTCTTATGTACCACCTGAGTCTATCGGTAACACTGTTCGTAATTACAGGGACAAATTACATTTTTATAGTAGATCTGTAGAGGGGACATTCGGCGGGATACAAACTAGATACGAGGAGTTATATCGTTCAAAAAGTAGGATTCAAGATTGGAACGATGAACTTGAGGAGATAAGTGATAGGATACAAGGTAAGGAAAATATGAAAAAGTTTGAGACTGAATTACTAGATGTGAAGACAAGACTCCGTAACCTTAATACAAAAAAGGAAAAATTAATCGGAGAAAGCGCAACAAATAAAAATGATATAGAACGATACCAAAAATTATACGATAGTTTAGTTGCTGTTTCTGATAAGAACAAAATTGTTATGACCTATATTAAATATGCTGAAGAAATTTGTGATTGGTTAAAAGAGACATATAAAGAAAAAGAAGTATTTATCAGAGAAGAGCTTGAAGAAAAAGTTAATTCTATATTTGAACAAATGTATCATGGACGTAGAAGAGTATCTATTGATTCGAAATATTATGTTACATTGTTAACCACAATAGCAGACAAGGAAATAGCCTCCGGCGAATCCGAGGGGCTTAG
>JAAYPI010000095.1 GCA_012519885.1 Bacteroidales bacterium | reverse complement strand
TTTCTATGGCACAGGGTCCACCAATAAAAACAAAACGACTAGTTCCTCCAATAACAAAATGATTGGGGATTACTACTTGCTGTGTACTTGGAATAATCATTTTACAACATTTTCTTTATCAATGTATGCCATACATTCGTCTACTGTATTAACTACAATATACGAGTTTTTCATCGCAGGATGCACACATTTCTCTTGTATACTGTGTTCTATATGAGCAACTAAATGTGTATAGTAGCCATGGGTATTTAAAAACAATACTTTCTTGTGATGGTTATCTATCATTGCTAAGGCAAGAACTTCAAATACCTCATCTAATGTACCAATCCCCCCAGGCAAAGCCACAAAGACATCTGCATATTCCATCATTAGTTCTTTTCTTTCAGCCAAACTACCAACAAAAAAGACTTGATCAAGAACTTTTTGCTCTACTTTTTTTCTAAAAGAATCTGGAATAACGCCAATCACACTACCTCCTGATAGTTTTACCGCCATCGCACATTCTTGCATCAAACCCATATTGGCTCCTCCATATACCAGAGTATATGATTTTTTACCAATTACTTCTCCTAGCAAACGAGCATCTTCACGATACACTTCGGCTATTTCATTGCTTGAAGAACAAAAGACACACACATTCATCACAGTTCCATTTTTTACGCATCAATGCGTGCATAGGTAGCATTTTTTTCTATAAAATCACGTCTTGGAGCAACATCATCACCCATTAACATAGAAAAAATATGATCTGCTTCAGCTGCATTTTCTATGGTTACTTGTCGCAATGTTCTATTTTCTGGGTCCATTGTTGTTTGTTTCAATTGTTGAGCATTCATCTCTCCCAAACCTTTGTAGCGTTGTATATGGATACCACCTTCACTCCCCTTGCCATATTTTTCTACAAAAGCCAAACGTTGCTTTTCATCCCAACAGTACTCTTCAATCTTTCCTTTTCTACACAAATATAAGGGAGGTGTAGCAATATACACATATCCATTTTCTATCAAATCTTTCATATGTCGGAAAAAGAACGTTAAAATTAGCGTAGCAATATGACTACCATCAACATCAGCATCGGTCATGATAATCACTTTATGATAACGTAATTTTGATAAATTTAGTGCTTTGCTATCTTCTTCTGTCCCAATGGTAACTCCCAAAGCAGTATAAATATTACGAATTTCTTCGCTCTCAAACACCTTGTGGGGCATGGCTTTTTCTACGTTTAATATTTTTCCACGCAAAGGCAAAATAGCCTGTGTAGCACGATCTCTACCTTGTTTGGCTGTACCACCTGCCGAATCCCCCTCTACTAAAAACAATTCGCATTTTGCTGGATCCTTTTCGGCACAATCGGCTAATTTACCAGGCAATCCTGCTCCCGATAATGGCGATTTTCGTTGTACTAAATCGCGAGCTTTACGAGCTGCATGACGGGCTGTGGCGGCTAAAATAACTTTTTCGACTATGGTGCGGGCTTCTTTTGGATGTTCCTCTAAATAATTTCCCAATGCTTCGCTTACAGCCATATCCACCGACCCCATCACCTCATTATTACCAAGCTTGGTTTTCGTCTGACCCTCAAACTGTGGCTCCGCTACCTTAATTGAGATAACCGCCGTTAAGCCCTCTCTAAAGTCATTTCCGTCTATTTCTATTTTATTTTTTTCAAGCTTTTCGAGCAATTTATTCTCTTCTGCATATTTCTTTAATGTACGGGTCAATCCACGTCTAAAACCTGCCAAATGAGTTCCCCCCTCAATAGTATTGATATTATTTACATATGAATGGATATTTTCATTGTAAGAAGTATTGTATAGCATAGCTATTTCTACTGGAGTTGCATATTTATCCGTTGATATATGAATG
>JAAYPI010000094.1 GCA_012519885.1 Bacteroidales bacterium | reverse complement strand
TAGGTAGAGCATCCAAACTCCCTTTTTTTTCTAAATCGCCTGTTAATTGGAACGAAAACCCTGAAATGTTTCAAGCCTACAAAGATATGATGGCTATATATACACAATCAACTGCGGCTAAAAGTGGTACTTTAGTGAATTTTACACATACAAACGTAGTATGTTTCACAAAATCAACGGGGTCAGAAAAGCTATTAGTCATCGTAAACATGAGAAATGAAAATAGCACCTATACCATTCCATATACATTGCAATCAAATGATTGGATAAATGCTTTTACACAAGAAAATATAGAACTCGAAACAAGCTTATCTTTAGACCCTTACCAGTATTATATTTTACAACGCACTGTAAACTGAAACTACTTATACTAATACAAAAAAAGAGTTTGCTATGCAGCAAACTCTTTCTCCCTAAACAAAAGAATGTTATTTTTTTACTGCATTTTCTGCATTTTTAATCATCTCTTCGCTCGCATACATATAGATTTCTACACGACGATTGTCTGCTTTACCTTCTACAGTAGCATTATCAGCTACTGGCTCAGAAAAATCTTTACCAACTACTTCTTTGATTTGTTTTGTTGGAACATTTTTTGACACCAAAAAATCAGCTACAGCTTGTGCTCTTTCTTGCGATAATTTTTTATTCAACTCCAATGAACCAGTATTGTCTGTATGTCCCATAATAGCTACATCCATAGTAGGATTTTCTACTAAAATAGCAGCAAAATCACTCAATGAGGTTTTTGATTTAGTACTAAGAATACTTTTGCCACTAGCAAACAAAATACCCGATTCAAACGTAACTTTTACTGCTTTTAAGTTATTAGCATCGGTAATCGTGTCTACTTTAGCACCCTCAATAGCTGCGGCTTTTTCTGCAGCTTTGTCCATTTGTTTCCCAATAATAAGCCCTGTAGTAGCTCCTACTGCTGTACCTACTGCTGCACCAATTGCTGCACTTTTCTCATTTTTACCAATCAAAATACCAACTCCTGCACCTATTGCAGCACCAGCACCTCCTCCAATCAATCCACCTTTAGCGGTATTGCTCCACGAT
This sequence comes from Bacteroidales bacterium, assembly GCA_012519885.1. Lineage (GTDB taxonomy): Bacteria > Bacteroidota > Bacteroidia > Bacteroidales > Paludibacteraceae > JAAYPI01. The sequence continues at coordinate 41,980 of JAAYPI010000094.1, read as the reverse complement.
TTGCATCCCGAAAAAATGATAGCAATACTCAAAAACCCAATAAGTAAATATGTTTTTCTCATTTTGTTAAACGTTTTTTGTAAATTACTTGTTTTATTAAAATCTCCACAAAGATACAAAGAGTAGCTATATCTAAAAAATTCTATGTGGCAAAAAATCTTAAAAAGATACTTTTATGAATATATTTGGTTTATCAAAATATATTCCTTATTTTTGAAACATAAACGAACTTTAAATTAAGTGTACTATGAACAAATTAGCTCATTGTATTTTTCTTGCCATTTTTGTTACTCATACCCTGTATTCGTGTACTACAAACGAACCAACATCTCCTCCTCAACCAAAAGAGGAATATATAACCATGTATATTAATAAGTCTAGCCCAAAAGCATTTTATTATTCTATCGACGATGCTTTAGAAAACGCTGAAACACCCGAAAAAAAACTGAAACTTGGCGATAGCATTTACTTGCTTGCCAAAGAAAAACAATGGATACCGATTGTGTTTGCTGATACGGCTGTGTTTTTGTATCGCCATTCGAGTACAAACAACGCCACAGTGGAAGTTTTTGGCGATTTAAATGGGTGGAGTACCTCTGAATCCCCTCAAATATCACTTTCTCGCTATGCTGATACTCGCCTATACGCTGGCATTTATAAAGCTCCCTCTACTACTACTCGCGTTGATTATAAACTAGTTGTAAACAACGCATGGATACTAGACCCAGGCAACCCTAAATTAGCTTGGGGCGGAATGGGGTCAAATTCAGAAGTAGCCCTCAGCGAATACGAATATTCTCCTTGGGTAAAAGCACGTTCGGATATAAACAAAGGAACTCTTTCTGCTAACCAACTGATTACCAGTTCAGCTTTGGGGTACAACATCAACTACCGTGTATATTTGCCTTATGGATACGATTCGGAGTTGTCTTACCCCGTCCTTTTTGTTACAGACGGACATGAATACATAAACAATAATTTGGGTGCATTACCCAATGTAACTGACAATATGCTACACGAAAATAAAATAGAACCTCTTATTATTGTATTTGTTGATCCACGCGACCCAACCAACGGCACGAACAAACGAATGACTGAATATGTTGCCAATGATAATTTTGTAACATTTCTTGCAGATGAATTATATACTACCATTGCTCAAACATATAGCATTAAAAATACTCCTGAACACACCGCCATACTAGGCACTTCGTTGGGTGGGCTTAATAGTGCTTATGTTGGCATTAAACGTGCTGATGTATTTGGATTACTAGCCATACAGTCGCCTGCATTTTGGATACATACCGATATTTTTACGCTATTCAACGGCGATAAACAAAACTTACGTATTTATATGGATACTGGAACTATCCACGACACGCAAGATAGGGCATTAGAGATGAAGACAATTCTTGAAAATAAAGGCTATACATTTCAGTATGCCGAATACAGCGAAGGACATTCGTGGGGCAATTGGCGAGCACGAATGGATGATGTGTTGCTGTATTTTTGGGGTAAAGAGTAGGAGTTAAATTAGTTGAAAGTTGAAAGTTGAGAGTTGAAAGTTGAGAGTTGAGAGTTGAGAGTTGAGAGTTGAAAGTTGAGAGTTTGGAACCCTGTGTAATATTTCTCACACGAAGAACACGAAGATAACACGAAGAAAAAACTAAATCCTCTGTGCCCCTCTGTGATTCCTCCGTAAAACTCTGTGGAATATTTCTCACACGAAGAACACCAAGACAACACGAAGTTACACAAAAGAAGAAAATATATAATCCTCTGTGTCCCTCTGTGATTCCTCCGTGGAACTCTGTGTAATAATTATTAACAAAACCGTGCAAGAACCTAACAAAATACCGCAAATAAGGAATCAACAAACACTAATCACTAAACATGCTCCTCCCCTTACACAATAAAAATAGCATTTTTTTAGTTAAATACTTAAATATTTTTTTGATTTCAGAATAGATTTTGTATTTTTGAGGGCTTTTTGTGTGAATAAGCCTTGATAACCTTATATTTAATATAGACTTGCTATGAAAAAGTTTGCTATTTTGCTCGTTATTTTTGTATCCTCTTTGTTTACCGCTCATCTGTATGCCCAAAGTTGTACAACTCAGTTTAGTGGCACCACGTTTCAACCAAAAACAGGTGTAACTTCTGCCAATTACAACATTGATCAAATCCGTTTAGAAGATCCATCATCGGAAGTCTTAACTTCTGGTATGACTTTTAAAAACTCAAATATCCTTAATCGGGGGGAATATACTATTAGCAATAATAGCCTGAAAATTGCTACAAAAACTGCAAATGAATATGGTTTTATTTCCTATGCTTTAAGCAACCTAACTACTACTGCTGGCCAAAATCAATATAAAGTTGAAATCGCAGTAAAAACGTATCCAAATCCTGGTTGTAGTGCAACAATGCAAGACTGGATGGGTGTCAAATTTAAGTTTACTGTAGGTAGCGAAAATCCAGAATATAAAGAAGTGCAAAATTCAACATATACTTTTACAAAAACTTTTACAGCTCCTACTAGTGGAAAAGCAACAATCTCTTTAGGGTCAAACTTTTCAAACGACTGTTATATTGTAGAAATCACTTCTATCAAAGTTACAGGGTGCATTGAACAAAAAATTGTATCAGAAAACGGAGAAAAAGTATGTGCAGGTAACGAAAATCAACTGATTGCACGGGGTCTTAATGCCACGTCTTACACATGGGAACAGTCTGAAGATGCGGGTGCAACTTGGACAACCATCCCTCAAACAACGAAAGTTATCACAGTATTGCCTACTACCGAAACACGCTACAAAGTAACAGCGGGTGCCACCACACTACAAGCTATAACAGTCCGTCCAATAGTATGTTGTGCAGTAGCGGGTGATAGACAAACCATTGCAGCAGAGCGATTTACTTTTTCAGGCACACATTTAGGAGCCCGTACAGACAAAACACCAACCATGCAATCGGGAAACGCTTCAACTGGTGATACCTATACTTATAAAAGCTCAGGCGATATTGAAGAAGGACAATATGCCATAGTTAAGAGCACCAATATCGATGGATGTACCTTTTGGCAAGATAGAGGTTTAACAGGGAATTCAACATCGCTATCTACTGCAGCAGGAACAGACAAAGGAACCTCAGATGGATTTTTGTTGGTTAATGCTGATGTGCCTCCTGCGGTATTCTACGAACAAACATTTACGGGTTTATGTCCCAACACGATTTACGACTTCTCATCCTACGTTGCCAATGCTACCTCAGAAACCGGACAAGTAAGAGCTCCTGTAAATGTTGGATTCAGGGTATTTGGCTGTAATGGAACCAATTGTACTACAGAATTAATAAAGGTTGAATCAGGAGACTTACCCTCAAGCACCAACTGGGTAGAAAAAGGAGGGTCGTTTAACTCTGGAAATTTTACCAGTGTAAAAGTACAGCTATTTAACAATTTAGATTCTACGCCCTACGTTACTGGAGGTAAGGTTATTGGTAATGACATTGCCATTGACGATATCACCTTTAGTACCTGCTCTCCTGAAATACAAGTATTCTCAAATGCAGAATATACTAAAAAGAATCAAACATTTGAAACAGAAAATAAAGAGAGGGTATATGTATGGTCTCCTTACAAACTTACCGAGTTTTTCTCAAATCCTTGGTATGTAATACAAGAGTCTCTCGATGGAACAAATAATTGGACAAATATTTATAGCGGGCCCAACGACTATGTGGATGTAGATATCACACTAGCTAAGTATCTAGATAAAAAATATTACTATAGAGCATTTGTAGCAGCTGACAAAGCCACAGCAGAAGCAAGGGCAGATCATCCTACAGTTCTTCAAACTGGTTGCGGACAAATTTCTGCAGTTTCTGACCAATTATGGTTAACCATAGACAATCCTTGTACGGCAACACCTCCTCCATCAGTAACTAATTACGACGAATGCCCATTAACTGGAACAGGTACCTTAGCTGATTTGGTAACAAGTGATAAAACAAACCTCAGATGGTACACACAAGCTACTGGAGGCACGGCTCTTACTACCACCACATTTGATTGGACAACAGTTGGCTCTACCACTCTTTATGTAACAAACCAACTGGCAGACGAAGGCACTACGACCTATTGCGAAAGCACACGTACAGAGGTTACCATCAATATTAAACCAGGTGTTACATTTATGGTAGATAAAACGGAAATTAATGTGTGTACCAATTCAACAATTGATGAACGCACCTTTACTGTAATCAATAAATCTCCAGCTACAGCGACTATCACATGGAAAGCAAGTGATGAATCAGTTTTAGGAACAGGCAATACGTATACTGTACCTACTACTGTTGGTCAAGGCAAACTAATCATAGTTGGCACTGACCCTACTGGTTGTGATTTCAGAGATACAGTGATGTACCAAGTCAAAGCTTTGCCTGAGTTTACGCTTACGGCACCTACGCTTGTATGTGTGAGCGACCCTAAAGCTACACTAACAGCTACTATTACTACCGACGAAAATGGAAGTACCTATGCCTGGTACAAGGGGACTAGTACTACCCCAGTTGGCTCTGGAACATTAACAAATGAAACAAGCATTACACATCAAGACGACCTTGTAGGCACGACTCAAGGCGATGTAACTTATCGTTTAGTTATTGATAACGGTATTTGCGAAACAGAAAAAACAGTAACCATAGCCGTTGGTACCGAAGTAGATATACCAATTACCTCTTCTGCTACCAATAATGCTATTTGTGCGGGCGATTTAGTAGTTTTAACTGCCCAAATTACCCTAAACACTGGCGAAACATTATTGTGGAAAAAAGATGGTGTAGAGATGACAGAAACAGGAACAACGATTACTGAACAAAACTTAACTGCAAATACAGTGTATACAGTAGAACTACAAGGAGGCTCTTGTGATGGAGCTGGTACTATTACAATTACCGTTAGTACACCTATTACACCCGAATTAGAAATTTCGAGTGATGTTATCTGCTTGGGAGGAACGATAGATATAGAAGATATCAACACAGAAAATGCTGCTAGTTATGTGTGGGAATCTCGTACAGAAACAGGCAACTGGACAACCATGAGCCAAACAAGCAAAAACTTAACTGGCATTGCACCTCAAGTAACTACTACTTATCGCAAAACAGCTATTAATGGAGAATGTACACGCGTGAGCAATGAAGTGATGGTGAGAGTAGAACCGCCTCTAAATTTTGACGTAAGTAGTAATGTTACGATTTGTGCAGGTGCTACCACTACACTTACTATGAGTAATTATCCTGAAGAAGCAGTCACATTTTGGATTGAAGGAGACATAAATGCTGATGATTTTATGAATGCATTTAAAGACGCTTTCGTAGGTGAAACGACTAACCTTTTAGAAGCTTTGATGAATATGATGTTTTCAACATTAGATGACATAGTTCCTGATGATGAATATACAGAAGATCTAGCTGTAGAAGATGAATTTGAATACCCTATATCAGATGAGGAAGACGACCTTACAAATGAAGAACCAATAAATGAAGATGAATTACCTCTAATAGATGAAAGCTTTTTAGAAGAAATTTTTACTAGCTTGGGTATAATTGGAATGGAACCAACTATAGATGTAACTCCTACAACCACTACTACTTATACTGCTGTAGTTATGGGAGTATGTACAGCAACGCGTCAAGTAACAGTAACAGTAGATGGTGCAGTTACTCCTACCGTATCTGCACCTACTACAATATGCTTAGGAGACAATACGCCACTCGTTGCTACTGGAGGTACAACCTATCGCTGGACTCCAGCTACTGGATTAAACAATCCAAATATAAGCAATCCAATAGCATCGCCAAGTGTTACTACTGTATATTCGGTAGAAATTACACGAGGAGCTTGCTCTGATGTAACAGAAACGACAGTAACTGTTGTTCCTCTTCCTGTAATTACCAACATTGAAGAAACCAATGTAAGAGAAGTAACTGCTTATGTGGAAAATGGCTTACCTCCTTATTCCTATTCCATTAACAATAGAGATTTCATAACACATAATGTGCTACATGATGTAAGCATAGGTGGGCACATACTATATGTTGTTGATATGAATAATTGCAAAGCATCAAGACCGTTTGAAGTAACACCTATTCCAATATTCCCAGCAAAATTCTTTACACCCAACGATGATGGCGTAAATGATTATTGGACAATAGAGAACTTAAACGTTTATCCATCGTATATTGTACAAATATTTGACCGTTTTGGCAAGTTAATTTACGAAGTGCGTTCAGGACAATTCCATGCAGATGGCGAAGTTAATTATCATCCATTCCAATGGGACGGTAATTATCTTGGACATCCATTACCAAGCACAGACTATTGGTACTTAATTACTTTAGAAGAAGTAAGAAAACAATACACGGGACATTTTACGCTAAAAAGATAATAGAAATATCAATGAAAATTGTATCTTTGGCACATAAATATTTTTTAGAAAACAAAAGAGACCTATTTTTAATCTGAACATATGAAAAAATATCTAGTTATTGCGATTCTAAGTTTGACAAGTATTGTATCCTTGTCAGCACAAGAAGAAATCGTGTACAACCAATACCATTTTAATTATTATTTAGCTAATCCCGCATTGGCTGGTGCTGAGCCTTGTTCACATTTTATGCTAACAAATAAATTTCAATGGGTAGGGATGGATGAATTCCCTATGACACAAACATTAAGTTTCCGTACTAGGGCATTGGACAGAATAGGAATAGGGGCATTTTTGTATAATGACCGTAATGGATATTCAAATAGAATAGGAGGACAAGCTACATTTGCCTATCACATCCCATTAAGTGACGGTCGTAGATACAGTAAAAATGTAGCTCTTGACAGACAACTATCATTTGGGGTTTCATTTAAGTTGAATTATTTTAGCATTAACCAAGAATTATTGGACGACCCTAGCACACAAGGGGATAATGCTTTTGCCAATCCTGATGGACTTTCGCCAAATGCTAATTTTGGTATTTACTTTAAATCATATGGTTTCTTTACCGGTCTATCTCTTACAAATTTAATCCCAACAACACCCGATATTTTTGGTGATAAAGAAGTGCCTGCTCCATTTACAGGATTCTTTTTCTTAGGAAATGCCTTTGAACTAGATTATGATGCTTTCATCGAACCATCTATTATGGTAAAGGCAAATCAATATGGGAATATTGGAGGGGATATTAATTTAAAATTTGGTCAAGAAGTAGATAGAGATTTTGGTTATTGGATTCAAGCATCGTATCGTCAAAGTTTCGACCGCGATAATGGACAAAGTCTTATGCTAATGCCAATGGGTGGTGTACGTTTCGGCAAATTCCAATTAGGATACTCATTTAGCCTAGACTTAAATAACTTGGTAACGCATAGCTACGGTTCGCACGAAATAATGCTTGGATATTCTTTCTGTATTCCAAAATATTTCTGTAGATAAGAAAATACTGATACACCAAAGCCCCGATTACTGCAAAAAGTTTTCGGGGCTTTTTTTAATCAAGTCTCTGTGTAAAAATTCTTTCACGAAGATACACGAAGTAAAAAATTTAAACCTCCGTGCCACTCTGTGAATCCTCTGTGGAACTTCGTGTAAAAATCTTTGACGAAGAACACGAACAAAGATTTACAACTCAGTACGATAACTATAACCTAGAGAAAATCAAACAAAGATATCTATTCCGCTCCGCTGGAGCTCTCTTTATATTGATATGTTTTTTCTATTAATATGTAGCCCCTAACGGGGCATGAGAAATAGCGATTTTTGCTTGAAAATAAGTAAAACCCAGCTCCAGCGGAGCGAAATAATAATAGCATAAGCACAGATTGGGTAATGCAAGCTCCGTAGGAGCGACATATTACCACGCAAATAGCGTTATATTTTTAATAAATTACCTATCTCTGTGAGTCCTCTGTGTCTCTCTGTGTAATGTTTTTGTTACGAAAATACACGAAGAAAAATTTAAAACCCTGTGGAATAATATTTCTACGCAACTGGATTTTTCGTGCGAAAAGGAGAGAAATAAAACAACAAACCAACAAAGATAATCGAGAATATTGTTAGTATCATACTGTGCTCTTCTACACCAATAGTATCAATATTTATATCTATGCTATTTTTATAATACAACCAATACATTGTTACCCCAATAGCATTATTTACAAAATGAGCCACCATAGGAATTAGCAAATTTCCACTCCATAGGAATAAATAGCCAAAAAAGGCTCCCAATAACATACGAGGCAAAAATCCAAAAAACTGAAAATGAATAAAACTAAACAAAAACGCACTTATCCAAATACCAATATGAGCATTTTTTGTCCACTGCGTAAGAATTTTTTGCAATAAGCCTCTAAACACTAATTCTTCGCCAATAGCTGGAATGACCGCAATAATAAACAAAGAGAATACCAATCCAAGAACACTGGTGTCAGAAAAGAAAAACTGCAACACGTCCGTCGCTTGTTGTTCTAATTGCAACATCCACGTATATAATGACTGCATTGATTCTGGAAAAACAACTAATTTGTTGAGTTGCAAACTAATATTAATAAGCGGTATAAGCGAACTCATCAACACAATAACCCATAAGATTTGAGCAGCAGTAGGCTTCCGAAAAATATAATATGATTTTATATTGAAGCTAAACATTCTCCCTGCAACAATCGGTACAAGCACAAAAACCATCAAAGACTGAAAGGCTTGCAAAAATCGCAACCAGTTAATGTCCGACGAAAAAGTCTGACTAACACCTCTCATGCTAGCTATCACATAAAATAATGTAGAACTAAGAAAAAAAGCAACTAAAAGTAGAAACACTACCACCACAAATTGTTTCCAAGCAGAAATATGAGCAAACATTGCTTTTAACATAACGGACGCAAATATGTGTTAGTTGGTTGAATAGATAATTCGTACTCAGCACCCAATAATACAGGGTAATTACCTTGTACATGACCAATAGGAAAATCGCAACATACAGGAAAATCATACTCCGCTACTGCCCGTTGAATGATTTCGTATGGAGAATATGGGAACAACTCATCGCTCGGCATATCGGAAAACTGACCCACAACCAAGCCTTTAATTTTATCAAAAACACCTCCTAGCTTGAAATTAGTAAGCATTCTATCCAAATGATACAAACGCTCGCCAATATCTTCAATTACTAAAATGCTATCAGTATAATCCAAATCGAATGGTGTACCACGCAAACTATAGAGCACTGACAAGTTTCCTCCAAGCAATTTTCCCTTCACATTGCCATTTCTGTTACATGCATGAGATGGAATTGAAAACGATGGCAACACTCCTGCGAGCGTATTACACAGGAATGTACTCGTCTCATCATCTGGATTTTCAGCTATATGTTTCGCCATAGGTGCATGCACCGAACTGATACTATTCTTTGCCAACAGATTGTGTAGAACGGTAATATCGCTATATCCTACTAATAATTTTGGTTGGTTAAACAATTCCGTCTCTTGCAACTTCGACAAGATACGAATCAGTCCATATCCACCTCTACTGCATAAAACAGCGTTAATATCTACATTAGTAAAAGCCCAATAAAGGTCAGATAAGCGTTGGCTATCTGTTCCAGCAAAACGACCGTCCTGAGCTAAACAATGCTTACCAAGAACCACTTTGTATCCCCACTTTTCTAACACCTCTTGAGCAGCATACACGAAACTAGCGTCCACAACACCTGATGGGGATATAATAGCAATAGTATCGCCTTTTTTTAAAAATGGAGGAATCGTGTTCATCGTTATTTTCGTTTAGGTTCTAATACCGCAATTGGAATGAGCATTTCTTCCAAAGAAATACCACCATGTTGAAACGTATCTTTGTAATAACTGACGTAATAATTATAGTTATTCGGATAGGCAAAAAAATCTTCTTGCGTAGCAAAAATATAATGAGAACTGATATTGGGACTAGGCAACCCAATGAGTTCTGGTTGGGTTATAGGAAATACCTCTTTTTTGTTGTAGCTTAAATTTTTTCCTACTTTGTAGCGTAAATTCGTATTTGTATTCTTATCTCCTACCACTTTAATCGGATTTTTTGCACGTATAGTACCATGGTCGGTCGTAAGGACTACTTTAATACCCTTTTCTGCTAATATTTTAAAAAAATCATTGGTAGAAGAATGTTTGAACCACGATAAAATAAGCGACCGATATGCAGCCTCATCGGGCACCAACTCTCTAAAAATTTTGGATTCGGTACGCACATGCGATAACATATCAATAAAATTAAATACCACCACATTCAAATCATTTGCCAAATACTGATGAATCTGTTCGTTCAATTTTTCGCCAGCTTGCGAAGTATTAATCTTATGATACGAAAAACTGTATTTTTTTCTAAATCTATCAAGTTGCGTTTGTAACAACTCTTCTTCCTTCATATTTTTCCCCTCCTCATCCTCCTCTTCTATCCAATAGTGGGGAAACATTTTTTGGATCTGCAAAGGCATTAATCCCGCAAAAATTGCATTTCGTGCATATTGAGTAGCAGTAGGTAAAATACCACAATACAAATCATCATCTGCAGTGTAAAACCATTGAGACAATTCTTTTTGCAATACTTTCCACTGATCGAAACGCAAATTATAAATGACCACAAAGCACACCTTTTCTCCTTTGTCTAGGAATGGGAAAACCTTCGATTTAAAAATATCTGGACTCATCAAAGGTTTATCGTCATTGGGCTCAAACCAGGATGTGTAATTCTTTCTAATATACTTTGTAAAATTTGCATTGGCTTCATTCTTTTGCATCATCAGCAACGAATCCATCTGATTATCTGCATGCTCTAGCTCCAACTCCCAATACACTAAATGTTTGTAAACCTTTTTCCAATCTTCGAATGTATATGTATCATTTATCTCCATACCGATTTGGGTAAAAGCAGACTGGTATGAACTCGTTACTTTATCTGAAATTAATTGTTTGGAATGCAAACATTTTTTAATTGCCATCACAATTTGGTTGGGATTAACAGGCTTTATTAAGTAATCTGCAATTTTTTTCCCAATTGCCTGCTCCATAATATCCTCTTCCTCATTTTTCGTTATCATGATAATAGGCAATGCTGGTTGCATTTTTTTTATCTCTGACAAGGTTTCAAGACCGCTTAATCCTGGCATATTTTCGTCTAAGAAAGCAATATCGTACGTTTCTTTTTTGCACAATGCCAATGCATCATGTCCACTATTAGCCGTAGTTACCGTATATCCTTTAGACTCTAAAAATAGAATATGAGACCGCAATAAGTCAATTTCATCATCTACCCATAAAATATGTATATTTGTCATAAATGGTTACGTTTGGTGATTTGTTCTTTTTTACAAAGATATGACATTTACAGGTATTCTTCAATTATTTAAGCAGTATTATCTGGTTAAAGTTTCTTTTTTGCGGTTAAAAGAAGTGAACCAGTTATCATGGGAATAACATAATTTATTAGCCAAACCGTAACTCCAGCCAAAGCTACTGCAGGAGGATTGTGTGAAAAAGCTCCTATGATAATAATAGCATACGATCCTCTAATGCCCATTTCGGCAAATGCGATTGAAGGTGTTATAGATACAAGCAAATAATTAATTGGTATAGCGACAAAAGCTTCGTACATTGAAATATCCACCCCGAAACACAATAATAAAAAATAATACTGAGAAACATATATCGTATACCTAAGTAAAGAAAGTGCTGAAACAACAAAAAGTCTCTTTAGAGAAATATAGGATATAGCTTCAAGCAAATAATTCACTTTATCAAATTTACTAATTTTTGTAATTTTTCTACACAAATATGGTAGCGAAAAATACAAAGATATAAACATCACTAAAAATAATACAGCACCCGTTTGCATACCCGTAGAATTTTGATACGCACTAAATGCTGGTGAAAAAATCAACAAAAAACCTGCAATGACTCCACATAAAAACGTAGCAAAACTTTGACCAAAAGCACCAACGTAGGAAAGTGCTATTGCTTGCGAACGATTTTGCGAATCCAAAAACATAATCCGACCAAGAGGTTCTCCTATTCTATTTGGGGTAAAAAACCCAGTGGTGATACCAGCTACAACAGCCTTGTAAGCTACCCGAATAGGAATTCTTTGCATAACAGAAACCAATGTTTTCCATTTCAGAGATTCTACAAATAGATTAATTGGCAATAGGCAGAAAACAACAAGCAAGAATATAAACTTTTGAGCGTTTAAGTTTGTAAAATTTGAAGTAAAATCTTCATAATTATCAAAATGGAGTAAAATATATGCCAAATATCCATAGGCACACACCATAATCACTATTTTAATCCACTTGTAATATTTATCTAAAAACCGCATCTCTCTTACTTTTTAAACGAATAGTGTTTTTGAGAAAAATAACTAACCACACTGGTTATGATAGTTGTAATCATATTAGATGGCGTTGGATATATACCAAACCATTCTACTAATAATTTCATAGAAAGATAACTTACCAAGAAGTTAAACCCAATTATACCAGCATATCGAAAAAATTGCGTCTTCGTTCGCACGGTCGATTCGGCAAAACTTACATATTTCGACAATCCAAAACCCAGTAAAAAGGTAAACGGAAAAGTAATAATCAAACTCGCAATATGCGGACTAAAGGCGATAAATCCTAAGTCAACTATCTGTTTTTGCACCACAAAGTTATGCACTACAAAATACATAATCCAGTTAGTGCCCACATTAATACCACCCGAAGCTAAATAATAAAACAGCCCTTTGTGCATCCACTGTTTAAATAACGGATACAAAAAATCGAGAAATTGAATGTAATAATTGCGTATTATTTTGCCAAAACGAACTAACATACTTTTAGGTACTTGCTTTTTGATTATCTTTGCAAAGATAAACTTTTTTAAAACGAAAGCATATTTTTGCTTTTATTATTTGCTAAAGATATACACTATGTCATACGTAAAACCAAAAAAACACCTTGGACAACATTTCCTTACCGACCAACACGTAGCTCGTAGCATTGCCGAAACATTGCGAATTAGTGAGCCCACAAAAGTACTCGAAATAGGTCCTGGCACAGGCGTATTGACACAGTATTTATTGGAAAACGAACTCATTGATTTGAAAGTAATTGAGATAGATGGAGAGTCTGTTGAATACTTACAAAAAGAATTTTCCGCCTTGCATAAGCGCATATTTTTTCAAGATTTCTTGACAACAGATATACCTCAGCTTTACGGATCAGAAACTTTTTCTGTTATAGGCAATTTCCCGTATAATATATCTAGTCAGATATTTTTTAAAATACTTGAAAACAAACACCAAATCCCTTGTGTGTGTGGTATGTTGCAAAAGGAAGTGGCGGAACGATTGGCGTCGAAACCAGGGAAAAAGACATATGGAATTTTAAGTGTTTTATTACAAGCCTACTACGATGTGGAGTATTTATTTACGGTACCTCCTACAGTGTTTAACCCACCGCCAAAAGTCAACTCGGCAGTTATACGTGTTACACGCAACGCTACTCAACAACTAGAATGCAACGAGACCTTATTTAAAACTGTTATCAAAACAGCTTTCAATCAACGAAGAAAAACAATGCGAAATTCGCTAAAAGGCATCATAACAGTATCTTCTCCTATTGTAACAGAAAGCATATTCGACAAACGTCCAGAGCAACTTTCTGTAAACGAATTTGTTACACTTACTAATTTAATTGAGCCATATATTCAAAGTCAACACTAACACATATGTATACATACTAATTACAAGAAAACAATTAGTATCTAAAAAAGAAAAAAATTGTACCTTTGTAACGTCAACACATAAAGCAAATTTTTACATACATGAAACACACAATACTACTTTTGGGATCAGGAGGCAGAGAACACGCCATCGCTTGGAAATTAACTCAAAGTACAAAACTTAATCGGTTATTTATCGCCCCTGGCAATGCAGGTACCGCTCAACTTGGAGAAAACATCTCCATAAACCCCGAAGACTTTGTGGCAGTACAAACATTTGTAGAAAAAAATGATGTTACCATGGTAATCGTTGGTCCAGAAGCTCCTTTGGTTGCAGGTATTGTAGATTTTTTTAAAGCAACTCCTACGATAGCACATATACCCGTTCTTGGTCCTTCAAAATACGCTGCACAAATGGAAGGCAGTAAAGAATTTGCCAAAGAATTTATGAAAAGACATGCTATACCAACAGCTGGATATCTTTCGGTTACAAAAGACAATTTGGCTCAAGGGTTTGCATTTTTGGAAACATTAAAAGCCCCCTATGTGTTAAAAGCAGATGGATTAGCAGCTGGGAAAGGGGTTTTGATTATCAGCGACTTAAATGAAGCAAAAACAGAATTAGCAGCTATGCTTGATGGCAAATTTGGCAAAGCAAGCTCAACAGTAGTGATAGAAGAATTTTTAGATGGAATCGAATGTTCCGTGTTTGTACTAACTGACGGAGATAAATATGTTATTCTTCCCGAAGCCAAAGACTACAAACGAATAGGCGAAGGCGATACAGGTCCAAATACAGGAGGTATGGGGGCAATTTCTCCGGTAAGCTTTGCCAACGCTACTTTTATGCAACAAGTAGAAGAACGAATTATTCGTCCGACTATAAACGGATTTCGCACAGAAAACATTGACTACAAAGGATTTGTGTTTTTTGGTTTGATAAAAGTAAACAATGAACCTTACGTAATAGAATACAATGCACGTATGGGTGATCCCGAGACAGAAGCAGTGATGCTACGCTTACAAAATGATTTACTTACACTAGTTGAAGCAACGTTTGATGGCACTTTAGATAAACAAGTAATGAAATTTGATACCCGATTTGCCGTTACTGTAATGTTAGTAGCAGGAGGATATCCTGGCGATTATCAAAAAGGCGATGTGATTACAGGTTGTGAACTTGTTGAAGACAGTATTGCATTTCATGCAGGCACCACACTTCAAAACAACGATATTGTAACCAACGGAGGACGTGTAATAGCAATAAGTTCATACGGAAATACGAAAGAAGAAGCATTGGCTTGCTCTTTCAAAAATGCACATAAAATCAATTACAAAGGAAAATATTTTCGTTCAGACATAGGATTTGATTTATGAATTGGAGAGAAGAGCGACATCAAATACTAGCACCGTGGTCCATATTTTTGATTACGGGGGTTTTTGCTATTGCATTTTGGATCAAGTCTTTCCTGTCATATGATATGGTAAATTTTCCTACTGAAAAAGACATCCTATATTATTATCTTACTCAAATCATTCCTTTTGATTCATTTTTAGCCAAAATTATTGCGTTTTTGCTAGTTGTTTTCATTGCAGTAATTACGTTTTTTGCCAACAATAAATATTTCTTTATAAAAAATAAATCAGCCTTAATCATTATGTTTATGGTTTTGTTGATGGGACTAAACGACCCTTCGCACAACCTTAACCCAGGTATTATTGGCTTAACCTTTCTTCTGTTTGCCTTTATACGGTTTTTGGGCATGCATGGCAAATTACATACAGGAGCACGTTCTTTTGATATTGGATTATATATTTCAATCGGAAGTTTATTTTATGATAGAATGCTCTTTTTTATTCCCTTGTTTTACATCGGTTTTTATATTTACCAACAAATACACATCAAAAATATACTAGCTACCTTTTTTGGAATTACTTTTCCTTATTTACTCACAGGCGGTATGTGTTTTTTATTTGATGATTTTGATAATTTTGTTCAACGTATTCCCTTTAGCATATCACATACCACAGACACACACATTGGACACATTATTTACTATGGATTATTGGGGTTAGTAACGTTGCTCGCTTTCTTTAATTTTATACTAAAATACAGTAACGAAAAAATCAAAACACGTAATACCATCTTTTTTATTTACCTTCTTCTATTAGGTACTATTGTAAGTATATTTTTTTCTAACCATCTTTTTTTGTTTGAGCTTCCTTTCATTTCGTTCTTCTTGAGTATTGTTTTTGCACATTTCTTTGCAAATAATACTTCTCGTTTTTCTCGATTTATTTTTTATGCATTTTGGACTATTGGTATTATTTGGTTTTTAGTCTCATTTATATTATAAAATGTCAGAAATACTTTATTTTTTAACTGAATATGGTTATATCGGACTTTTTTTTGCCGCTTTTTTAGCTGCAACCATCTTGCCATTTAGTTCTGAGGTAGTATTTACGGGATTACTATATAGTACCCAATCGGATGTTTGGCTATGTATTTTAGCTGCTACCTTAGGAAATTGGTTAGGAGGGATTACCTGTTATTGGCTAGGGAGATTAGGAAAAACCGAGTGGATTAGTCGCTATTTACGAGTTCCACCAGACAAAGTAACACATTGGCAAAATAAAATACAAGGCAAAGCCGCTTTAGCTGCCTTCTTCTCTTTTTTACCAGGTATTGGCGATTTAATAGCCATAGCAGCAGGTTATTTACGTGCTAATTTTTGGCTTACCAGCACATCTATATTAATAGGAAAATTTTTGCGTTTTGTGGTCTGGGTGTATATTACTTATTGGTATTGGGCATAGTAATGCAAAAAAACGCCTTCCCCTAAAACAAACAAAAACACACAAATGTAAATAAAATTGTTGAAAAGTTTTTCTGTTTCAGAAAAATACAGTATTTTTGCAGTCCGATTATTCCTCCACGCACGTAAGTGTTTAGTTTTTAGCGAGTAAGAATCTTTTTTAGCCTGAAGACCTTAGTTTGCGAGAAACGAAAGAGTGTAAAATTTTTAATAAATTATTATTGTGAATACCTTAAGTTACAAAACTATTTCTGCTAATAAAGCCACTGTACAAAAAGAGTGGGTTGTAGTAGATGCTACCGACCAAGTGTTGGGTCGTATGTGTTCTAAAGTAGCAAAATTGTTGAGAGGAAAGTATAAACCATCTTTCACTCCTCACGTTGATTGCGGTGATAATGTAATCATTATCAATGCAGATAAAGTAAAAATGACTGGCAACAAATGGACAGATAAAGTCTATCTTCGCCACACAGGATATCCAGGTGGTCAACGCGAAATGACTCCTCAACGTTTGCAAGCAAAAGGCTCTGACAGACTTTTCAATAAAGTATTGAAAGGTATGTTGCCCAAAAATCGCTTGGGAGATAAATTATTAGGCAATGTGTATATTTATGATGGAGCAGATCATCCACATCAAGCACAAACTCCAAAAACAATTGATTTAAACGTTCTTAAATAGGAAATATGGAAATTACAAATGCAATAGGAAGAAGAAAAGCCGCTGTAGCTCGCGTATTTGTGAGAGAAGGTAAAGGCAATATTGTTATCAATAAAAGAGGTATTGATTCATATTTTCCATCAGGAATTTTACAGTATATCGTAAAACAACCACTTGCTAAATTAGATGTGGTAGAAAAATACGATATTCAGGTAAACTTAAATGGTGGTGGTTTTAAAGGACAAGCAGAAGCATTGCGTTTGGCAATCGCTCGTGCATTGGTTAAAATCAACCCAGAAGACAAACCTGCATTGAAATCAGAAGGCTTCATGACCCGTGATCCACGCGAAGTGGAACGTAAAAAACCAGGTCGTCCAAAAGCTCGCAAAAGATTCCAATTCAGCAAACGTTAATATTCGAATACTCGTTATTACCTGGTATTTGGCAAGGGTTTATATCCACCAACAGCCAGTAATACGGTAGGTTTAGTATCTAAATTATAGGGACTTTGTTGCACAAACTACCCTATAATTGAATAAAAGCAGAAAGTAAACAACAAAAAACAAACACATGTCAAGAACAAATTTTCAAGATTTATTAGATGCAGGTGCACATTTTGGTCACCTAAAAAGAAAGTGGAATCCAGCAATGTCTCCATACATTTTTATGGAACACAATGGTATTCACATCATTGATTTACACAAAACAGTTGTAAAAATCGATGAAGCAGCCGAAGTTTTATTCAAAATTGCCAAACAAGGTAAAAAAGTATTGTTTGTAGCAACAAAAAAACAAGCAAAAGATATCATTGCTGACAAAGCAAGTTCTGTAAATATGCCTTATATCACAGAACGTTGGGCTGGTGGTATGCTTACCAACTTCCCTACTATCCGTAAAGCCGTGAAAAAAATGTCTGTTATAGATAAAATGGCTACTGATGGTACATTTGAAAATCTTTCTAAAAGAGAAAAATTACAAATCTCTCGTCAAAGAGAAAAACTTGAAAAAAACTTAGGTAGTATTGCTGATTTAACACGTTTACCTGCAGCTCTATTTGTAGTTGACGTAATGAAAGAGCAAATTGCAGTAAAAGAAGCTAATTGTTTGGGTATTCCTGTTTTTGGAATTGTAGATACAAACTCTAACCCCAACAACATTGACTATGTTATTCCTGCAAATGATGATGCAGCTAAATCAATTGAGATTATCTTAAAAGCAGTGGTTGAAGCAATTCAAGAAGGCTTACAAGAAAGAAAAAATGATAAGCTAGAATTGGAAGCATCTGAAGTGACTGTTGATAAAATGAAAAAATCTAAAGCTCCTTCAAAAGTAAGAACGAAGAGAGGTATTGATGAGTCAGCACTTAATGCAAATGTTGCAGATAAATTCTTAAAAGGAGAAAAAGAGTAATATTTTTTCTTTTATATTTATGAATAGGTTACAACTCAAACTCTTTCTTAAAAGAAGCGGTGGCGGTTGTAACTTTTTTTTGACACTAAACAAATAAAACATACTATTATGGCAGTAACAATGGCAGAAATATCCAAATTACGCACAATGACTGGTGCGGGAATGATGGATTGCAAAAATGCTCTTACAGAGTCGAACGGTGATTTCGACAAAGCAGTAGAAATAATTAGAAAAAAAGGACAAGCAGTAGCAGCAAAACGTAGCGACAGAGAAGCTTCTGAAGGTTGTGTACTTGCAGCATCTAAAGAAGCGTTTGCAGCATGCGTAGCTCTAAAATGCGAAACAGATTTTGTGGCTAAAAATGCAGATTTTATAGCATTAACGCAAACAATTCTTGATATCGTGATGGACAAACAACCAACAACCCTTGAAGAAGTGTTGGCTTTACCAATGGGTAATGGTACTATTGCCTCATCTATTACAGATAGAAGTGGTATTACAGGCGAAAAAATGGAGCTTGGTTATTACGAATGGGTAAAAGGTGCTAGCACTGTATCGTACATACACCCAGGAAATAAATTAGCTACTATTGCAGCTTTTAACCTTGCAGGAACTGACCAAACAGTATCTCGTGATGTGGCTATGCAAATTGCGGCAATGAATCCAATTTCTTTAAATAGAGATTCTGTACCTGCAAATGTTATTGCTACTGAATTAGAAATTGGTCGTGATAAAGCACGCCAAGAAGGTAAA
The DNA here is from genome assembly GCA_012519885.1 of Bacteroidales bacterium. Classification (GTDB taxonomy): domain Bacteria; phylum Bacteroidota; class Bacteroidia; order Bacteroidales; family Paludibacteraceae; genus JAAYPI01. The sequence goes on along the minus strand of JAAYPI010000094.1, from coordinate 22,542 downwards.
CCAGAAGCTATGCTTGATAAAATTGCAGAAGGACGTTTAAATAAATTCTACCAAGAATCTACTTTATTGGAACAAGCTTTTATCAAAGATGGGAAAATAACTGTACAAAACTATTTAAAACAAGCAAACAAAGATTTAACTGTTACCGATTTCAAACGTGTAACATTGAATCAAGAGTAAGCTCTTGTGATAATAAACATAAGAAATGGAGACTGAAAAATCAGCCTCCATTTTTTATAGAGTTGTACTGTACTATGAAATTTTTACGCCATTTTTCACTAAATCGCTCGGCGAAATTACCACCAAACGTCCATCGCTATCTTCTGCCGATAAAATCATTCCTTCGCTGGCAATACCTTTAAGTTTTCGTGGTTCGAAATTGGCAATAAAGCATACTTGTTTTCCTATTAAGTCAGCGGGTTGGTAATACTGAGCAATACCTGACACAATGGTACGTGTACCCATACCATCTTCAATTTTAAATTGCAAGAGCTTATCTGCTTTGGGTACTTTTTGGCAATCTAACACTGTACCGACACGTATATCTAATTTCATAAAATCGTCAAACGCCACGTTTTCTTTAATTGGTTGTGGTTTATAATCAGCTACTTCATTCGCCTTTTTAGTATCTAATAGTCTTTGTACCTGAGCTTCGATAGCATCATCTTCAATCTTTTCAAACAACAACTCGGGCGATTGTATCGTTTGACCCTCTGAGAGTAAGTTAATAGAACCTAAAGCACTCCAATCACATGTTTGCAAACCAAGCAATGAACGTAATTTTTGTGAACTAAAAGGTAAAAATGGTTCGAATGCAATTGACAAGTTAGCACTTATTTGTAAAGAAACATTCAAGATAGTTGCTACCCTTTCCATATCCGTTTTGGCAAGTTTCCAAGGTTCGGTTTCGGCTAAATATTTGTTTCCAATGCGTGCTAAATTCATTGCTTCTTTTTGAGCATCTCTAAATCGATAAGTATTGAGGAAGGACTCAACCCTATGTTGCACATCCTCGAATTCTTTCAAAACCGACTTCTCTATATCAGTAAGTTCTCCCAAGGCGGGCACTTTTCCTTCAAAATATTTATGCGTAAGCACCAATGTTCGGTTTACAAAATTGCCATAAATAGCCACTAATTCGCTATTATTGCGAGCTTGTAAATCCTTCCAAGTAAAATCATTGTCTTTTGTTTCGGGAGCATTGGCTGTAAGTGTATATCGTAATACATCTTGTTTGCCTGGAAAATCGATTAAATATTCGTGTAACCAAACAGCCCAATTGCGTGAAGTTGATATTTTATCTCCCTCAAGGTTTAAGAACTCATTGGCTGGAACATTTTCAGGTAAAATAAATGACCCTTCAGCTTTTAACATAGCCGGAAACACGATACAGTGAAACACAATGTTGTCTTTCCCAATAAAATGTACTAGTTTAGTTTGTTCATCTTTCCACCAAAGTTCCCATGTATCTGGCAACAATTCTTTGGTATTAGAAATATAACCAATAGGAGCATCAAACCACACATACAAGACCTTGCCCTCTGCTCCTGCAACTGGTACAGGAATTCCCCAATCTAAGTCTCGACTTACGGCACGTGGTTGCAAACCCATATCGAGCCAGCTTTTACACTGTCCATACACATTGCTTTTCCATTCTTTGTGGTCTTCGAGTATCCATTGACGCAACCAAGCTTCGTGTTTATCGAGCGGTAAATACCAATGTTTTGTTTCTTTGAGAATTGGCGTAGAACCAGAGATGGTTGATTTAGGGTCAATTAAATCCATAGGACTGAGCGATGTGCCACAGGCTTCACACTGATCACCATAAGCTTGTGTATTTTTGCAATGCGGACATGTGCCAATAATATAACGGTCGGCTAAAAACTGCTGTGCTTCTTGGTCGAAATACTGTTCGGAAGTTTTTTCTACAAACTCACCTTTATCATACAGCGTTTTAAAAAATGTAGAAGCTACTTCGTGGTGCGTTTTTGATGTAGTGCGAGAATAGACATCGAACGAAATACCAAAATCTTCGAATGATTGTTTAATAATAGTATGATACCTATCCACAATATCCTGAGGCGTTACGCCCTCTTTTTTTGCTTTGAGCGTAATGGGCACACCATGCTCATCAGAACCACCAACAAACAAGACATCTTCGCCCTTGAGACGTAAATAACGTGCGTAAATATCTGCGGGAATATACACGCCAGCTAGGTGTCCGATATGAACAGGACCGTTGGCATAAGGCAATGCAGAAGTAATGGTAGTACGTTTAAATTTCTTTTCCATATCTGTGCTAAGTCTGATTATCAAGTTTGTGTTTGAGTAAGAGTGCAAAGTTACATATTTTTCGTGGTTTCTTTGCCTATGTTTCGTAAATATTTAAGGTAATCAAAACCAATACCATGCTACCTAATTCAAAGAAAAAGATAATCGAAAAGAAATTTGGCAAGATAGGCAATAAAAATGTATCTTTGTTCATCGGTATGGATTATTTTTCGTGATTAATTACAAACGGATGCGTCAGTTTTTTAGGTCATCGTTTTTTAAACACACAGCAACATTGCTTACTGCCAATAGCTTATCACAAGCCATTGCCTTATTGGCATATCCTTTACTGACACGCATTTATGCCCCTGACGATTTCGGATTGTTCAATCTATTTTTAAGTATCGGCGGAATATTGGCAATTATTGGAACTGGGAACTACCATTATGCCATTGTGCTACCAAAAGAAGAAACAAAAGCCCTAGCTTGTATAAAATTATCCTTTATACTGAACCTTATTGTAGTAGGTATAAGTAGTTTCTTCCTACTCTTTTCATCACAGATTGGCAAATTATTTAATTCTGAGTCATTAGGAGAATACCTGTATTTACTCCCCATATTCGTATTATTGACCGCAACATGGAACATTCTTAACTACTGGTTTACACGACACCAATGGTACAAACCCATAGCATTTTATCAAATTAGTAACAGCTTGGGTTCTTCGATACTAAAATATATGTTAGGTATCATGGGGTTTTTACGTGGTGGTTTATTAATTGGCACTATACTTGCACAAGTAATTGCTTTTGCCGTAGGTTTTATAGTGGCATGGAAAAAAGGTTTGTCAAGAACTTTGCATATACAACGACAAGAAATAGTAGAAACGGCAACAACATATAAAAATTTCCCATTCTATTCTTTACCACACAGCTTAATCAACACCTTAGGAGGAAGTTTGCCAATTATCTTTTTAGCTCCATTTTTTTCATTGGCAGAAATAGGTTTTTTTGGTATGGCACTTACACTTGCATTTCGCCCAATCAATATTATTTCTAGTTCGCTACATCAAGTATTCTATCCTATTACCACCCAAAAGGTAAACGACAATGACTCCATTATGCCATTTTTTAAACGATACTTTTTACGAACATTTACCTTGCTTATACCCTTATTTGGTGTGCTATTTTTCTTTTTACCTATGCTTACCGAATGGTTACTGGGTAATGGTTGGCATCAAAGCGGAAAATATATTCAGTTAATGCTACCTTGGTTAGCCCTATCAGCAACAGTTGCACCCATTACATATTTAGCAGATATTTTTTCTCAACAAAGAATTGCCTTGTTGCTTGAAATTCTTTCATTTATTGTACGATTTTGTGCATTAATGATTGGAATATGGCAACAAAATTTCTATCTTGCCATCGCATATTATTGTGTTGCAAGTGCTTTAATTATACTTGTTCAACTACTTTGGTATTGGCATCTGGTAAAACAGTACGAAATTAAACGAATTTGATTATGAGAGTGTTACAGTTACCATCTTGGTATATCCCCGAAGGAGGGATGTTTTGTACAGAACAAAGCATTGCTCTAAAACAAGCTGGCGTTGAGGTACATATCTTGGCTAATGTGGCACTTCCTTGGCGAAAATACAAATCTCGCATTTATTCGTTTCCCAGAAAACCTTTTTTTACCGAAGAAAATGGTATTACTCTACTGCGTTATTACGCCAAAAGAATACCTTTTGCTGATATGTGGAATATGAAACTATGGGTTAGAAATACATTGCGACTATATGATATGTATTTTGAGAAATTTGGTCATCCAGATATTATTCACACACACAGTAGTATGTGGGCTGGATACGCTGCTGCACTTATCAAGCAACGTTATGGCGTTCCGTACGTAATTACCGAACATAGAGGTCGTTTTTCTGAAAATTCTATTGAATCTGACGAGCTATTTCCGTTAAGCTATCATCCTTTTTTGTACCAAGCGTTCGAAAATGCACATAGTATCATCATTGTATCGGAACAACTGCGTAAGAAAGTGGCTCTTTATGCTGGAGAGAATGTTCCAATTTATACAATTTCAAATGTTGTAAATACAGATTTCTATACCGAAAAGAAAGAACAAAATCCTATCCGACCATTCACCTTTATCAATGCCAATTCTTATCATTTTGCCAAAGCCTACGATGTATTGCTAGATGCTTTTGAAAAAGTATATGCACAATATCCTGAAACAACTTTACTGTTATTGGGCAATGGATTTGATGATGCTCAATTTGTAGTTCAGCTCAACAAATTACGCTCAAAAAATAAAATAGAATTTAAAGGATACCAACCACCTGAAGGCGTATTGCATTACTTACATAAAAGCGATTCGTTTGTTTTATCAAGCCGAATAGAGTCACAATCTGTGGCTATTTTAGAAGCCATGAGCTGTGGATTGCCTATTGTGTGTACAGAGGTGGTGCCTTCCGAAATTGTTACCCCTACTATCGGTGTACGTTGCAAAACAGACAATGCAGATGCACTAGCAGAAGCAATGATCTACATGATTGAGCATCATGCCAATTTCTCATCTACCGATATTAGGCAATTTGCCGTTTCTGTGTGTAGCCAAAAAGCTGTAGCTTCACAAATTTTGGCGGTGTATAAACAAATTATTCATGGTTAAACTTGACAAACATAATCCCATCTCGTGGACAAGTGCCAATGGCGTTTGGGTAGCTGGCTATTGTTTTGATACAGAAGGAAATTTTTATGAAAAAGAATCACTTATTGCGTTACTCCAACAAATCACAGAAAATCATTTAGAATCATTCGTACGTTCGCTTAATGGAATATTTGCCTGCATCATTGAACGAGATAGCGAAACGATTATTATCATGGATAAAACACGCTTGATTCCTCTTTTTTATGCCATAGAAAATAATCAAGTAATCGTATCCAATAATCCATATACATTGTTTCCCACATCGCCAGTTGTTGATACCTCTGCACTTAATGAATACCTGTATTCTTCGGTTGTGTTGGATGAAAAAACACTGATTAAAGGGATATTTCAAGTGCAACCATCCAGTTATATTATTTGTAAGAATAACCACCTTGATATACATCATTATTACACTTTTGCAGTAAAAAAGCACGAGATAGCTGTAGCAAAAGATTACAATCAGCAATTTGAAACGGTGCTGAACGATGTTTTTCATCGATTACTTACCTCGTGCAAAGGGAAACAAGTAGTTGTACCCTTGAGTGGTGGCTACGATTCTCGCTTAATTGTATGTATGTTAGCCAAACTTGGGTATAAAAATGTGCTTTGCTATACAGTAGGCAGACCCAATAATCTAGAGTTAATAATAGCCCAAAAAGTAGCAAAAACGCTAGGATATAAGCATGTATTTATTTCGAACGAAACACCCTCGTACCTAGATGACAATACATTTGAGGCTTATTATCGTTACTCTGGTTATTTTACCAATTTCTTTTGGATGTACGAATATGTAGGGGTAAAAACGCTGACTGAGCAAAACATCATTGAAAAAGATGCCATATTTATTCCAGGACATTCTGGCGATTTTCTTGCTGGTAGTCAATTACAAAAAGCCGGAATTACGCTGGAAACTACATTGAATGAGGTTGAAAAGCTAGTGCTAGAACAAAAATTTGCGTATGGCAATGGCTTGAAAAACGCTACTATTAAACAAAAAATGAACGACTTTATCAAGCAACGCAAAGATTATCTACCCTATAGCGTGTTCGATGATGTAGATTTGCTTATAAAATTACCTAAAAATATCAATAATGCAGCACGTATTTATGGCTTTTTTGGTCATCAAACTCGCTTGCCTTTTTGGGACAATGAAATGATTGAATTTTTCAAAACATTACCCATTGAAGAAAAACAAACACAAAAATTTTACCACCATTACCTTACAAGCAAGGTATTTCAGCCCATGAATGTTGCATTTGTAGATGAATTAACATACCCAGAATGGCGAATGAAATGGTATAGGTTTAAAAGGCAGTGCAAACAATTGTTACCCGCTCACATTCAGCAGTATATTTCCAATCCGCCTGATTATGTGTGTATGAAAGAAATTTCTGCACCATTAAAACAGCAACTACCAAAAACAGCAACAAATGGGATGGGTGGTTACAATCGGGTATTTTTAGAATGGTATTGGCAACAGGTAAAAAAGATAGTTGATTAAGTAGCCTACCACTCTATCTTTTTCAAAAACCATTTTTTTGCGATATACATCAAAGGACGTAAAAAGCTATTTTTATGCCACGACCATTCTCCATTCACCACTATGTATTCTCCTTTTATGCCATTCTTAAACAAGAACACTGCATTGGTAGAATGAATAGAAGGAGCTAGCTTTTCCATATCAAAAGTCTTTATGTGTTGCTGCGACAAATAATGAAACAATTTGTCGTACATAAAAAAACTCGCTGCACATTGATGAGCTTTTTCGCCAGAAGCAGCATACACCAATCCTGCATGGTTATTGTTGTAATGTATTAATATGGTAGCAATACGTTCGTTTTGCTCGTTTTTCACAAAAAACAACTTGAAATTAGCACTTGCTAACAAGGTACGAAGAGAGGAAAAAGTAAATGTTGGAGCAACATTCTTTTGAACACTCATTTCGTTGTACAATTTTATAAAATCATTGATATCATCACTAACAGCATTATCAATTACCTCAAAAGATAACTGATTATTAGCTGCTTTCTTCATATTCCGCTTCCAATTATCATTGTACTTTATTTCATTTTCAAGAGAGATATACGAACTTAAAGCCACCGAAAACTGCCCAACAGGACGCAAAAAACCTGCTTGTCGCAAGGCTATTTCGTATGTTGCATCATACGGCATTGGCGAATTAATTTCAATAACATCCACTCCTGTTTGTTGCAAATCTTGAAAAAAAGATGTTAGCTTAGCATGCTTTATATCTTTGTATCGAATGGCTTCAGCTTCGATGTAGTACATCTTGAGTCCAGCTTTCTTTTTTACATGTGCTACACAAGCAATTAATGGTTCTGGTAGTTGGTCAACAAAGAATGCCAACTTCGTATCATCATGGCGACTATGAGCAGTAACCCAGGCTTCTGTTTGCGTAAAAGGAATTTGTTCAAACCCTTTAATTAAACTATAAAACTCTTGTTTGCTTATTTTTTCCATAACCATCGATATACATTCAACATACAACCCAACACACCCGAACGAGACTTGCTGATGGAAAAATACGGCGTTTGTACACCGCCAAACTCTTGATTAGCTTTGGCTACTCCTTTAATCATACTTCCTTCAAAATCAAACGACTTGGTGCGTGAGGATAAAAAACAAATAGCCTCCCACAGCATCAGCGAAGATGCTCCTGAATGTTTGTAGTTGGCGTCAATGGCTGAAACTAAGTAATAGCCCGACAGATGATCCCAAACAACAAACATAGCAGCATGTATCGCTCCAGTTTTATCACGCACAGCAATAATTTGTCCTTGCTCACGCTCAACAGCCTGTTGGTGCAAACCAACAAAAAAGGACTGACTATAGACTACTTGCTGTTGCTTCTGAGCTATAGTATGGGATAAAAAGGCATAAAAATCGGCTGCTGAAAGAGAATAATCAACTGACAAATCTTTGGCTTTTTTTATGTGTTTTTGTTTCCCTTGATGAAAGTTGTCAAACACATCTTGGGTATTGCCAATAGACTCAATACGATAGGTATAACGTGTAGTTTGTGTAAACCCTTGCTGAAAGAATGGCAACCAATTGGTAAATCGATAATGAAAATGTTGCATATAATGCACCCACGATAGTGTATCCAACTGACTTATAAGCCCTTTGCAAACCTCTTCCTCCAGCGAATAGCGTTCTTTGTCAGTGATACCATTTGGATAGTCAATCCACACCCCCGAATACTGTGTTAATTGTGGTTCCAAAATAACCTTCATCCCCAATTTGGTGATAAAATGATAAGGCAAAGCTGCTATTACTTTTTTATTCTTTTCATACAACAACACATCCCACTCTTTACTGGCTTTGGTACATACAGCTTCCATCCACCAATGTTGTAAAAACAATGGAATAGTATCATTTTCAGTACAAAGTTGAGAATATTTTTCTTTATTAGTCATTTTATAGGCAGTAGTTTGTAGCTGTTGTGCAAATTTATGTATTTTTGCAGAATAGACAACATATATGAATATCTTTTTGCAAAAACAAGCACGTAGTTTTAGAAATGCCTTTCGTGGCATAGTAGTAGCTATTCAACAAGAAACACATTGCAAAATCCACCTACTGGCTACAATCGCTGTAATTGTATTGGGAATTTTATTACATATTGCCTTAAACGAATGGATAGTAATATTCATTTGTATTGCAATGGTTTGGTGTTTAGAGCTAATCAATACAGCTATCGAAAATATAGTTGATATGGTTTCGCCCGAAAGACAAGAAAGGGCTAGAAACATAAAAGATATTGCCGCAGGAGCAGTATTATTTGCCGCCATTTGTTCTGTGATTATAGCTTGTCTGATTTTTATTCCTAAAATTATATCATGGTAAATTATCTACAACACTATATCTCAGGATTTATATCCTTAATTTACCCACAAGTTTGTATCGTTTGTGGAAACCACTTGGTACAATCAGAGAAAAGCATATGCCAACAATGTGTCATAGATCTTCCAAAAACAGGATTTCATCTACTACAAAACAATCCTGTTGAGAAACTATTTTGGGGAAAAATACATGTGGAGTTTGCATCGGCTTTTTTCTTTTTTCAGAAAGGAAGTGTGGCACAAAAGTTACTGCATAATTTAAAGTACAAAGGGAATAAAGAAATAGGGATAGAGCTTGGCAAACATTATGCAACCGAATTAGTGAGGTCTAGCTTAATTGATACCATTGATTATATTGTTCCCGTTCCTTTACATAAAAACAAACTAAAAAAAAGAGGGTATAACCAAAGTGAAATGATTGCTATCGGATTATCACAAGTGCTCTCTATTCCTGTTGAAACAGACACACTGGTAAGAGCCATCGAAAATCCAACACAAACAAAGAAAGGTGTGTTTGAAAGATGGGAAAATACGTATGGTGTTTTTACTATAACCAATACCCAACAATTTGCAAATAAACATATCCTACTGGTCGATGATGTATTAACTACAGGATCTACCATAGAAGCCTGTGTACAAGCGATTAAACAAGCCCCAAATGCGAAAGTTAGTTTTATAAGTTTAGCTTTAGCATCTAATTAAACTAAACCGCTAATGATTGAAACCATACACATACACGAAACAACCTCAACAAATGATTTACTTAATCAATTAATGAGAGAAAAATCACTAGAGGAAGGTTCTATGGTATATACAGATTTCCAGACACTTGGAAGAGGCGTTTCGAATAATGTATGGGAATCAGAAAAAGGAGAAAATTTGCTTTGTAGTATATTACTAAAACCATCTTTTATTCCTATTAAGCAACAATTTATTATTTCGCAGGTAGTGTCATTAGCTCTTACTGACTTTTTATTGCCTTATGATACTGAATTTACTATCAAGTGGCCCAATGATATTTATTGGAAAGACAATAAAATTGGAGGTATTTTAATTGAAAACAATTTAGAAAATGGATTATTAGCGTCTTGTATCATTGGTATTGGTCTGAATATCAACCAAAAACATTTCTATTCATCTGCACCTAATCCAATTTCACTTATACAGATTACCAACACTTTTCATCCTATTAAGGAGATAGCTACCAGCATACGAAATGCTATTTTTGAACGCTATATTCACTTACTCAAGGGAAAAACCAAAGAATTACAACAAACGTATACAGACAGATTATATCGCTCCAAAGGGCTGTTTCGTTTTCAAGATAAAGATGGGATTTTTGTCGCATCTATTTTCCAAGTAACACCTGATGGATATTTGGAATTAACAAAAGAAAACGGAGATCGACAACGTTATGCTTTTAAAGAAGTTAGTTTTATTATTCCTTAATCTCTTCAAAATCTACATATTCACCCTGTTGCTTTGTAATTTTCTTATTTACATACTTACGAGCCATTCGCTCTTGTTCCTTTTTCTCAGGATGTTGTTTTCCTGTAAATAAACGAAAAACATTACGTAATATGGAAAAGAAAAATACCAACACAAATAAACCAATAGCGAGTATAAAAAATAATATCCCAAATAAAAAACTCATTGCATCTTATATTTTATTCGAACGTAATGCTCTAATTATCAACCATATTCCAATGGCAATAAATGGAATACTTAAATACTGACCCATATTTAACATTAAATCATCTTCAAAAGCCTCTTGATTATTCTTTACAAATTCTATAAAGAAACGAGCAACAAATATTCCCGTAAATCCTACTCCAGTAAGCAAGCCTTCACGTTTGTGTGCATCCTTTACCCAATATAAGTACATCATAAAAGCAAACAGAGCAAAATAAGCTAAAGCTTCGTATATTTGTGTTGGGTGCATGGGCATAGTACCTCCATCACGGACAAACACAAAACCCCATGGCAAATCGGTAGCATGACCATATATCTCGGAATTCATCAAATTCCCAATACGAATCAACCCTGCCACCATAGCCGAAGGAATAAACAGTCTGTCTCCTAGCCACAAAAAACTTTTCTTACTAACCTTTTTTGAAAAAATCCAAGCAGCAATCAACATAGCTATGGCACCACCATGACTGGCTAATCCGCCATGCCAAATCATCACTATCTCTAACAAATTATCTTTGTAATAATCCCACGCATAAAAAAACACATGTCCCAGCCTAGCACCAATTACCACTGCCAAAACCATGTAAATAAACACCTTATCAGCCCAATCTTCTGGACAATTTTCACGCTTAAATATTTTACCCAAAATAGTAATCCCCAGCAAAAACCCCATTGCATAAAGTAAACCATACCAACGCACAGTTATAAATCCAATCGAAAAAGCTTCAGGATTTACATCCCATATAATCGTAGCTAGTGCCATTCTCTGATGTTTTTAAATTATTATACTTGCATTATACTTTGCCACAACAACTCTTGTATTTCTTTCCGCTACCACAAGGACATAGATCATTACGACCCACTTTCTTCTCAACACGCACTGGTTCTTTGTGTATTTTTTCTCGGGTATCTTGTTGACCAGCATTCATTATATCCGATTTTTGCGTATTATATTTACTAAAATCTTGTCGTCGCTCTTCTTTTGCCTCTCTTAATGTTTCTCCTTCTTTCACCGGAATTTGACCACGCATCAAAATAGCAATCGCTTTGTAATTTATAGCATCAATCATTTTCTTAAATAGCCCAAATGACTCTAGCTTGTAGATTAATAATGGATCTTTTTGCTCATAACTAGCATTTTGTACTGAGTTACGTAATTCATCTAATTCGCGTAAATGCTCTTTCCAAGCTTCATCTATTGTATGCAACAAAATAGATTTTTGGAACGACTTCACAATTTCTTTTGCTTGTGTTTCGTATGCCAATTTAAGATTAACAGGAATATTATACAACTTCTTTCCATCAGTTAATGGAATTAAAATATTCTCATATATTTTCCCTTGTTCTTCGTATACACGTTTGATGACAGGATAGGCGATTTCGGCAAGTTTATCGGCTCTTCGCGAAAAATTAGCCATCACCAAAGAAAATACTTTTTCTACTAAATCAATTGTTTTTGTGCGTTTAATTTCGCCTTCCTCCAATTGGATATCTACCCCAAACAGTTTCAAACAATCCAAACGAAACTCTTCTTCATCTTGTATATCATCATGTTGATTTACCAAGTTTTCTACACCATCGTAAATCATATTCACAATATCAATCCCAATACGTTCGCCAATAAGTGCATGTCTGCGACGAGCATATATCACTTCACGTTGCGAATTCATGACATCATCATATTCTAACAACCGCTTACGAATACCAAAGTTATTTTCTTCGACCTTCTTTTGAGCACGTTCAATTGAATTAGATATCTGACGATGTTCCATCATTTCATTTTCTTGCAAGCCTAATCTATCCATAATCCCCACTATACGGTCGGATCCAAATAAACGCATCAACGAATCTTCAAAAGACACAAAAAATACTGAAGAACCTGGATCTCCTTGACGACCAGAACGACCACGTAACTGACGGTCGATACGACGGCTTTCATGACGTTCGGTACCAATAATTGCCAAACCTCCCGCAGCTTTTGATTCAGGAGTTAATTTAATGTCAGAACCCCGACCCGCCATATTGGTGGCAATGGTAACTGTTCCACTTTTCCCAGCTTGAGCAACAATATCCGCCTCTTTTTGATGCAATTTAGCATTTAATACATTGTGTGGTATTTTGCGAAGTTTCAGCATCTTACTTACCAGCTCGGATATTTCTACAGACGTAGTACCCACTAACACAGGACGACCTTGTGCTACCAATTTTTCTACTTCCTCTATAACTGCATTGTATTTGGCACGAGCAGTTTTATACACTCGATCGTTCATATCTACACGAGCGATAGGACGATTGGTTGGAATCACGACAACATCTAACTTATAAATATCCCAAAACTCACCAGCCTCCGTTTCTGCTGTACCAGTCATACCTGCTAACTTGTTGTACATGCGAAAATAATTTTGCAAAGTAATGGTTGCATAGGTCTGAGTAGCAGCTTCCACCTTCACACGTTCTTTGGCTTCTATCGCTTGGTGTAAGCCATCAGAATAACGTCTACCGTCCATAATACGACCTGTTTGTTCGTCAACAATCATTACCTTGTTGTTCATAACAACATATTGGTCGTCTTTTTCAAATAAAGTATATGCTTTGAGCAATTGATTAATTGTATGTACACGTTCCGATTTTATCGAGAACTCTTGCATCAACACGTCTTTCTTAGCTTGCTTTTCTTCATCAGACAGTTTTGACTTTTCGATTTCAGCCATTTCAGAGCCAATATCTGGAAGCACAAAAAATAATGCATCGTCGCTATCGCCAGTAATTAAATCAATACCTTTATCAGTCAATTCAATTGTATTGTGCTGCTCGTTGATAACAAAATACAAATCGTCTGTAACCTCGTGCATACGACGGTTATTTTGCTCCATGTAAATAGCCTCTGTTTTCAGCATAGATGCTTTCACTCCTGGCTCACTTAAATATTTAATCAGTGCCTTATTTTTTGGCAACCCTTTAAAAGCTCTGAATAGTAACAAAGAGCCTTTTTCTTGCTCTTTCGCATCTGCAGATTGCATTAATCGTTTTGCTTCAACAAATGTTTTCGTAACTAGTTTTTTTTGCTCAGCTACAATACGTTCTACTTTTGAGCAGTATTGCTCGTATAATTGCTCTTCCCCTTTTGCAATAGGACCTGAAATGATAAGAGGTGTACGAGCATCATCAATCAGTACAGAGTCCACCTCATCTACAATGGAGTAGTTATGTTTTCGTTGTACTAAATCCTCGGGAGTAGATGCCATATTATCCCGTAAGTAATCGAAGCCAAACTCGTTGTTGGTACCAAAGGTAATATCAGCCAAATACGCTTTTCGTCTGTCATCTGAATTGGGACGATGTTTATCGATACAATCTACACGTAATCCATGAAACATATAAATGGGTCCCATCCATTCTGAGTCACGTTTAGATAAATAGTCGTTTACAGTTACAACATGTACACCATTACCACTCAAGGCATTTAAAAAAACAGGCAAAGTAGCTACCAATGTTTTACCCTCCCCTGTGGTCATCTCGGCTATTTTACCTTTATGCAATACAACGCCACCTATAAGTTGCACATCATAGTGCACCATATCCCATTTAATGACATTTCCACCAGCTTCCCATTCATTTTTGTAAACGGCTTTATTACTCACAATATCCACAAAATCATGTGTTACTGCAAGTTCACGGTCAAAATCAGTGGCTTCCACCTCTATTGTTTCATTTTCTTTAAAACGTCTTGCAGTATCTTTTACAATAGCAAACACTTCGGGCAAGGCGTTATCAAGAGCCTCTTCTAATTTAGTTATTATGGCTTTTTCGATAGCATCTATTTCATTGTACAATTTATCTCGATGTTCAATAGGAGTAGCATCAATAGATTGTTTTAACGTAGCGATACGTTCACGCTCATCCGAAACAGTTTGTTGAATTTCAAGTCGTACGCCTTGCAGCCTATTACGCAATTCGTCGTTTGAAAGTTGCTCTATTTGAGGATAGATTGCCTTTATTTTTTCAATAAATGGCATTATCTCTTTTAAATCACGCTGTGACTTTGAACCAAATAACTTGCTTAAAATACTATTTAATCCCATAATGGTAAATGTTGCTAAATGAAAAAATGTTGCCTTTTAGATATACAAAGGCACAAAGATAACAATATTAATTTGCTTATATAGAAACTGTTTAAGATTAATTAAAGATAATAAATCTTAAACAGACCGTATTTCTTGTTATGAAATACGTAAAACGCGACCTACTCGCAATGTAGTTTTAGTGGTGATATTATTCAGTCGACACAAATTCCGTATAGTAGTACCTTGCCTTCTGGCAATGGTAGATAAGGTATCCCCTCTTCTTACAGTATAATTTCTCATACGATCCACGTCCAGCTTATACCGAAAGGTTTCTGCACTAACTAATAATTCTGGCGTTTTAACTGATAAATTATCAAAACATATCAAAGATTCAGGGTTAATCGCATTTCCCAAATACCGTACCTCATAATGTAAATGAGGACCCGTACTTCTTCCTGTACTTCCTCCTAATCCAATAGGATCACCCGCTTTTACTAACTGCTCTGTATCAACTAATATTTTGCTTAAATGACCATAAATAGTTTCGAGTCCATTAAAATGCCTCACGAGAACGTAATATCCATACCCTCTACCTATTTTGGCTATACGTACCATTCCATCAAATGAAGAACGCACAGTATCTCCAACATTCAATTTTAAATCAATACCATAGTGATAACGAGTACGACGCGGACCAAAATGTGATGTTATGCGTTGTACCTTATCAAGTGGATGAGTATAACCACTAACATCTACACGGAAAGTATCTTTGCTATGTAATAAATTTATATTATACGGATTGACCGCCGTATTGCTCCAGCTGTTGTAAGGTGCATTAAAAGATATTTCATCAAAATTTTCAAAATCATCCACATCAGCAAAATCATCTTCTGTATTTTCGTTTAGCAACATAAGACTGCTAGATGCATTCTTCGGGTCTTCTATGCGAAATATATTATCGTGCAAAGTTACAGCCAACGCACTATTTGTGATTGAAACAACAAAACTAAATACAATAAGACGTAAAAAATGATAATTCATTTTTTTATTTTTACAATTCGTCATTGGCATATAAAAAGTCTAAACTATGTGGTGGAAAATTATATATTTCTTCTGGCTTAAAAAAGCGATTTAGTTCAATTGCAGCATTTTCAACAGAGTCGGATGTATGAACAATGTTTTCTTGTACACTCATACTATAATCGCCACGTATGGTTCCTGAAGCAGCATTACGACCATTGGTAACTCCCGCCATATTTCTTACTACCTGAACAGCATCTAATCCTGACCAACAACATACGATAACGGGTGTTGTTTGCATGGCATTTTTAATACGTTGGAAAAAGGGTTTTTGGGCTAAATGAGCATAATGCTCGGCAAGAATTTCGTCAGATAATTCTATCATTTTCATCCCAATAAGGTGTAAACCTTTCTTTTCGAAGCGAGATATTACTTCTCCAATTAAGCCTCTTGAAATAGCTGAAGGTTTAATAATAACCAGTGTTTTTTCCATAATTTGATTTTACGACATACAAAAAAACAATTTATTCTTTAGTTAACCAAATTTTTTGCAAAAAAATTATAGAATTTTTACACATCAACTAATTATACTCCAATTTTGTTGTTCTCTTTTCTTTGTTTTGAGTTCTTTTACTATAATTTCGTTTGCTGGGGACTTCAGTTGCGGATCGTTTTCTAGAATTTCTGAAGCACACTCTCTGGCTAGTTGAACAAAATGTCCATCTTTAGCTAAATTGGCAATATGTAGTTGAAAAGGCAAGCCACTCTGTTGGGTACCTTCCAAATCTCCTGGTCCACGAAGCTGTAAGTCAGCCTCGGCTATTTCAAACCCGTCGTTGGTACGGGTCATGATTTCTAAGCGTTTGCGGGTTTCGTTGGATATTTTTCGCGACGTTACCAATACACAATACGATTGGTCGGCTCCTCTACCAACCCGCCCTCTGAGCTGATGGAGCTGTGCCAATCCAAATCGCTCTGCATTTTCGATTACCATTACACTGGCGTTTGGCACATTCACCCCCACTTCAATCACAGTAGTAGCGACCATAATTTGAGATTTATGTTGCACAAACTCTTGCATAGCAGCATCTTTTTCAGCAGGTTTCATTTTGCCATGTACCATGCTTACTTGCAAATCTGGAAAAATTGATTGTATGTATTGATAGCCATCTGTAAGGTTTTTTAAATCCATCTTTTCGGATTCTTCTATCAATGGATACACAATATATACTTGCCTGCCAAGTGAGAGTTGTTGTTTTAAAAAACGATTAAGAGCCTCTCGTTTTGTATCTTCAAAAATATGGTTTGTTACTATTGGTTTTCGTCCAGGTGGCAATTCGTCAATTACGGAAACCTCCAAATCGCCATATACAGTCATAGCCAAGGTACGTGGAATGGGAGTAGCGGTCATTACTAAAACATGAGGAGGACGTGTGTTTTTATTCCACAATTTAGCTCGTTGTGCCACACCAAATCGATGTTGTTCATCAATTACCACTATGCCTAAATTCTTAAAATTAACTGTATCTTCTATTACAGCATGTGTGCCAATTAAAATATGTACAGAACCATTCAGTAAGCCCTCGTGAATATGTTCTCTGTCTTTTTTTTTCGTTGAACCTGTAAGTAATTTTACTTGTATGGGTAATTTGTTTATTTGGCTTTCAATAGTTTCAAAATGTTGCCTGGCTAAAATCTCAGTAGGAGCCATAATACATGCCTGATAACCATTATCAATAGCCATAAGCATACACATTAGAGCTACAATAGTTTTGCCACTACCTACATCGCCTTGCAACAATCTATTCATTTGATGAGCTCCACGTACATTATTACGTATCTCTTTAAGTACTCTTTTTTGAGCATTGGTTAGTTCAAAGGGCAAGCATTTTTCGTAATAGGCATGAAACATTTCTCCAATGTGATTAAATTGAAACCCTTTAAAACTAGTTTTAAGAGCATGAGCCTGACGTAATATTGCAATTTGTATATAAAATAGTTCTTCAAATTTTAGTCGTGCTTGTGCTTGCTCTAAAAGAGGCATATTGCTGGGGAAATGAATATTGATTAATGCTTCGTAAAGTGAAATAAAACGGTATTTGTGAAGGATACTAGTTGGTAAAGATTCGGGTAATGATGGTGTAATGGTTTGTAAGGCTTGGTAAATGAGTTTTTGAACGGCTTTAGAATTCACAAACTTACTTTTCATTTTTTCGGTTGTATGGTACAAGGGCTGAAAACCCATTTTAACTTCTTCTTTGTATGGTCCAATATCTGGATGAACGAAAGAGAATGTTCCATTAAATAAGCTAGGTTTACCAAATACAATATATTCAGTATGTAATTGGTATGCTTGTGTGCAATACTTTATTCCTTTAAAGAAGACCAAATCAATTACATTTCGCCCGTCAGTAAACTTTCCTATTAACCGTTGGTTTCGTCCTTCTCCCAACAACTGAAATCCAGTTATTTTGCCTCTTACCTGAATATATGTAAGGGTTGTGTCTATTTCGTGAATATAATAAAATCGGCTTCTATCGATGTATTTATACGGAAAGTGAAATATCAAATCTTTTACAGTAAAAATTGATAATTCTTTATTGAATAGCTGAGCCCTTTTCGGTCCCATGCCAGGCAAATACATTATGTCTGCATCCAAAAGTAAACTCACTTAATTGGGTTTAGTGTATGTACGAGCAAATATAGCAAAAGAATTTAAAAATCGAAGCCTTTCACTTTATCTATTTTCGTTGATCCAGCAAATACTCTCCAATAACCAAATCTAGTGGAGTAGTTATTTTTATGTTTTCTCTATTTCCTTCTACCAAAAAAATTGACTCTCCTACTGATTCCAAGACACTTGCATCATCCGTAAATAAGGGTGAATATGGTTGCGTATAAGCCTTTTTAATCTGTGTAGATTGAAATGTTTGCGGAGTTTGCACTAGACGAAATGCAGCACGACTAACGGATTTATTTTTCTGATTGTCGGATAGTTGACGAATAGAATCAGTTAGTTCAACAACAGGAATAGCATTCCCCTTTTCAGCCGCCATACCAAATGTACGTTCAATAGTAGATGTACTAGGAAAAGGTCGTACGCCATCATGTATAGCTACCAATACCCCTTCGGGCACTAGCGTTAACCCGTTGGCAACAGAATAAAAACGCTCATTCCCTCCATTAACAATTGTATGTGCGAGTTCAAATGCATGTTGTTGGCATAATTTTTTCCACATATCTATATCGTCTTCGGGCAATACAAGAATAATCTGTATGGAATGATCGTATAAAAAAAATGTTTCTAAGGTATGCATCAAAATTGGTTTACCATGCAACAATAAAAATTGTTTTGGCATCTCACTTTGCATACGTTTTCCTTTACCGCCAGCTACCACAACGACATATTTTGCTTGTATGTTCGACATAAAAAATTGGGTGTTATAATTTGTACAAAAGTACTATTTTTCTACAAAAATACCTGTAAAAGCCATTTTTAGAATAAATTTTGGTATTTTTGCACATAAAATAACGAAAAAAGTATGGCAAAACAGGTATTATTCAGTATTCTTTTTGGTTTTTTAATGGCAATTCAAGGAATGGCTCAAGAAAATCCTTTGGAAAATGACAATTTATTGCAAGAAGAAACAATACTATCGGAGCATGATCGTATGAATACCATTTTGTATAGAGCCAAAAACACAGCAACTTCTGAGATTGAATTTGTAAGTATTGGTGGATTTCGCGTACAAGTGTATGCGGGCAACCATCCTCAAAAAGCACGAGAAGATGCTATGCTTATAGACAAAACTATCAAGGAACAATATCCTGAATACCGTGCTTATATCTCCTTTCAAGCACCTTTCTGGCGAGTACGTATTGGAGACCTTGCATCGTATTACGAAGCGTTATTATTAAGCAGAGAATTAAAAAAGATATTCCCTGATTTTGGGAACGAAATTTATGTAGTTAAAGACCCCACTGTTCGTATTTTATATTTTTAACGTATGGAAAAAGAAAAACCAGCTAGTTCTCCAGAAATATTGCAAGGATTGGCATCCCATTATAAAGCTGTAATTGAACTTATTGGAGAAAACCCTACAAGAGAAGGTTTGCTAAAAACGCCCGAACGCATGGCAAAAAGTATGCAGTTTTTGATGCGTGGTTACAACCAAGACCCAGAAGCAATTATTCGTTCGGCAATGTTTACCGAAGATTACCGCCAAATGGTAATTGTAAAAGACATTGATTTTTATTCGATGTGCGAACATCACATGTTACCGTTTTTTGGACAAGCACATGTAGCTTATATCCCCAACAAGAAAATTACAGGATTGAGTAAAATCGCCCGCGTAGTAGATGTATTTGCTCGTCGTATGCAAGTACAAGAACGACTAACTACACAAATCAAAGAGTGTATTCAAAACACTTTAAATCCGCTTGGCGTAATGGTTGTAATTGAGGCTCAACATATGTGTATGCAAATGCGTGGAGTGGAAAAGCAACATTCGGTTACAACTACTTCTGATTTTACGGGAATTTTTGAACAAGCTAAAACTAGAGAAGAATTTATTAGTTTGATAAGCAAAAAATAATTGATTTGAGCATCGTAAAAAAAAATAAAGCAGACCAAAAGTCTGCTTTATTTTTTTATTCCACTTTTTTTCGTAATTCAAAACTGGCACCCAAATATTTTTCTCGCACTACAGGATTATCTGCTAGCTCCTCGGCGGTTCCCTGAAAAAGAATTTTTCCTTCAAACAACAAATATGCTCTATCTGTAATACTCAAGGTTTCGTGCACATTATGGTCGGTAATTAAAATGCCAATGTTTTTTTCTCTCAACTGTGCTACTATACGCTGAATATCCTCCACAGCAATAGGATCGACACCTGCAAATGGCTCATCAAGCATAATAAATTTAGGTTCAATGGCTAAACAACGTGCTATTTCGCACCTACGACGCTCACCGCCAGACAGTTGGTCTCCCAAACTTTTGCGTACTGTTTGTAAGCTAAACTCACTGATTAATGTCTCCAACTTCTCGTGTTGGTATTTTTTAGAGAATTTTGTCATTTGTAATACCGACAAAATATTGTCTTCCACACTCATCTTTCTAAACACCGAATTTTCTTGAGCCAAATATCCAATTCCTTGCTGAGCTCGCTTATAAACCGGATACGAAGATATATCGAGATCGTTTAGAAAAATACGTCCTTGATTAGGTGTTACCAAGCCTACTGTCATATAAAACGTAGTTGTTTTACCGGCTCCATTCGGACCAAGCAAGCCAACAATTTCACCCTGTTTCACTGAGATGGAAACATTGTCAACAACTGTACGTGTTTTGTACCTTTTTACTAAATGCTCCGTGCGGAGTACCATTTGATTTTCTGATAACATAGATTAAATATATCCCTCGCCGTATTTAAGATTTACATCTGTTACAAAATGACGTATGCGTTGTTCGTCTTCTTTTTTACAAATCAACAACACATTGTCAGACTCTACCACAATATAACCAGAAAGGTTTTGAATAACCGCTAATTTATTTTCGGGCAATACCACAATATTGTCGTTACTTTCGTAAAATTGAGTTTTGCATTTAAGTGTTACATTTTGATGCTCATCTTTTTCTGACATATCGTACAATGAACCCCATGTACCAAGATCAGACCACCCAAAATCACCACACAATACATACACATTCTTGGCATTTTCCATAATACCATAGTCAATAGAAATGTTTTGACACGATGGGAAAATTTCGTTGATAAAATCTTGTTCTAAGTCTGTATTAAATTTATCGCTACCTGCTTCGAACTTGGCTACCATTTCGGGTAAGAACTCGTTGAATGCTTTCCAAATTGCTTCCACACTCCATACAAATACACCTGAGTTCCAAAAGAATTCGCCACTTTCGACAAAAACTTTTGCTAATTCAAGGTTTGGTTTTTCGGTAAACGTTTTCACTTTTTTAAAATCGCCCATAGCCTGATCGCTTATTTGGATATACCCATAGCCCGTTTCAGGACGATTTGGCTTAATGCCCAGAGTAAGCAAATTAGGATGCTCATTTACAAAATTTAAACTACGCTCTATTACGTTCAAAAAATCTATCTCTTTTAGAATCAAGTGGTCAGCTGGAGCCACTACCATGTTGGCTTTTGGATTAATTGCTTTGATGCGACTAACTGCATACGCTACACAAGGGGCTGTATTTCTGCGGTTTGGCTCTAACAACACTTGAGATGGTTTGATGAGAGGTAATTGTTCTAGAATGATATCTTTGTAATCTTTGTTGCTTACAATGAGTATATTTGATGCTGGTACTACTTTTGCAAAACGGTCAAAAGTCATCTGAAGCAAGGTACGACCTGTACCAAAAAAATCCAAAAATTGTTTTGGCATTGAATTTTTACTGAAGGGCCAAAAGCGACTTCCTACCCCACCTGCCATAATAACACAATAGTTGTTGTAATTCATACGATTGATAGTTTAATTGGTGTTGTGAAATTACATTTTTGTAAAAAAATAGAAAACATCAGGGTTATTTATTTTAGATATCTCACTTTATAAAACCCATCTACTTAATTTGGAGGCAAAGATACGGAAAGCAAGGTAATAAAAAAATATTTTCAGAAAAAAGAAGTTTCTGTATTGCTCAAATAAAAATTTTATGTACTTTTGCACTCTCCAATTGCCCAGATGGCGGAATTGGTAGACGCGCTGGTCTCAAACACCAGTGGATTCACTTCCATGCCGGTTCGATCCCGGCTCTGGGTACGAAAGGACCTCTTAATTGATTGATTAAGAGGTCTTTTTTTATACTATTTTCCCTCTTTTTCGTACACATACCAATACGCCATGCCTACAAGCAAGCCGCCGCCAACGATATTGCCAAGGGT
>JAAYPI010000093.1 GCA_012519885.1 Bacteroidales bacterium | reverse complement strand
ATCGAATGCTGGATAAGAAAGTCTGATGTGGAATAAAACCCCCTGTTCGCCGCAGTGTGAAGTTTGACAATCTAAGTGTTCGGCATAGCGTCTCGCTATGTCGGAATTAAAAGGAAAGCTCCAGCTTTCCCTATTCAAACCAAACTACCGCTACCTCACGAACAACGAACAACGAACAACGTTTAACGAACGACGAACAACACTAAACACCTTGTTAAGTGCATTTTAATATCCAGCTTTTTATAACTTGCAAATCGTAACTATAAAAAAAACAGCGTAACCAAATTTCGTTACGCTGTTTTCACATATAGAGTGTTACTTTAATTAATGACCACCGCCACCTTTAGGGGCATTCGCTGTTGTTGATACTTTGGCTTCTTTTACAAAAAACCATAAAACACCAGAGATAAATAAGGTAATAGCACAAATAACAAAGATGATAGATTTGTCATCAGAACCAGAAATAACTTCACCCATTTTGAAACTAGCTACTAACTGTGGCAATACTACTGATAGGTTAAAAATACCCATGTATAAGCCCATTTTTGTTTGGTCAACTTTTGAACTCATAATAGCAAATGGCAACGACACTACCGATGCCCATCCTATACCCACAACACCTAACATTACATAGTAAGGAATTACCGATGTGCCAAACAACACAACACCAGCATAACCCAATGCCATAATAAATATACATGCAAGGTGTGTTTTTACCATACCAATTTTCTCGGCAAATTTGTTTAATACCAACACAGGCAATATGGCACTAACCAAGCTTAGTATAAAGAAAGCAATGGAGTTAACACTTCCTGCTACTTTGTCTTCTAATAAGATAATTTCTTTCAGGTAAAAGAAAGCATATACAAACATCGTTTGTACTCCAATCCATGTAAAGGAGTGTGCCAACAAAATACGTTGAAATTCGTTTGATTTAGTATTGCTTTTGGTTAAGTTAAACAACACAGCAATGGTGCTTACAACCAACAACAAAATACACAATAGTTCCACTACATTCAGAAAATAGCCAAATACAGTATAACCAGCTGTTACATGCAATCCAAATAGTTTTTCAAAAATTACATAAATTCCATACAACAAAAATCCAGATAAGGGGAGCAATGATTCTATCATATCTCTTTTGGATGCTTTGGCTGTAGTAATAGGTTCGTTTTCATCAATTTCTATTGCCAATTCTCTAGGTTCTTCTATCAGAAATGCTGGAATTAAAGTTGCCAATAACGCAATACCAACCCCAAAATAGATTAAAAATAAGTTGCCTAGTACACCTCCAATTAAATAAGCCAATACGCCAAATGAACCAGAAATAGTTTGCATCCAGGTGTATCCTTTGGAGCGATCTTTCATCGTAGTACAATCAGCAATTATAGAGCGGGTAGGGTTAAAACTTACGTTGATACTTAAATCGAAAGTTAAAGCTACGATTACGGCTATAGTTAACAAACCAGCTTGAGGGTCTTCGCTATTGATAAATATTTTTTGAATAATTTCTAAGTTAGGTAAAGCTAACATCATCAGACCCGCTAAAATACCGCCGATAACAATCCACGGACGACGACGACCACCCATAAACCACATTTTATCACTCAGTGCACCTACAATGGGTTGTGCAATAATACCTGCAATAGGTCCTGCTGCCCATACAATACCAATTTCGTGAATATCTAAGCCATACTTGGTGGAAAGTAACCAACTTAATGCAGAGATTTGTACCGATAAGGCAAATCCCATAGCTGTGGCTGGAAGACTGAGAAGAGCAAAGAATGAATTGCTCATTTTCTTTTGAATTTCTAACATAGTATTTATTTTTAATTTATAGATAATGATTTTCTTCTGCAAAATCGGAACAAAAATACAAGGAAATTTTGAATCTCAAAGAGTTTTAACTAAAAAAACTACAAGCTAGCATTTATCTCCGCAATATATTGTAGCACTTCGTCCCGTCCAATGCCTTTTTCTGATGAAGTAACAAAAATAGGTGGAAGCTCTTCCCATACCTCGTATAGTTTCTCTTTGTATTGACTAATATTTAGTTGTAGTGCAGATTTTGATAGCTTGTCTGATTTCGTAAAAATAAGACTAAACGGAATACCTTCTTCGCCTAACCATGTAATAAATTCAATATCAATTTGTTGTGGTTCGTGTCGAGAATCTATTAATACAAATAAATTGGTAAGTTGCACGCGTTTTGTAATGTACACACGTATCATTTCTTCTAATCGCTCTCTGCCTTGTTTGCCAATACGGGCATAACCATATCCTGGTAAGTCGACCAAATGCCACTGTTCATTGATAAGAAAATGGTTGATAAGCAATGTCTTTCCTGGTTTGGAGCTCGTCATTGCCAAGTTTTTCACCCCAGTAAGCATGTTGATAAGCGATGATTTGCCTACATTAGAACGACCAATAAAGGCATATTCGGGCAGTTGACTGTTGGGGCATTTACTGGTGTCAGTATTACTTATTACGAATGTAGCTGATTGTATAATCATAATATTATTGTTTTAGTAGGGTGTAATGATTTCTTTTTAGTGAACAAAAGCATTCCTAAAAAAGTAATTGTTCCATTTATTATCAAGAGTTCGTATCCAATATAATAGTTGAAATAGGTGGAAAAAACCCAAAAAAATCCATACGCTAACACAGGAGAAATTACAGCAATATAGGGAGCTAATGTATCGCTTATTTTCCATTTAGTAAATATTCCGTATGTAAATATTCCTAATAACGGACCATACGTATAGGAGGCAATAGTGAATAATAAATCTAAGATACTTTTATTGTTAATGAGATGAAAAAGCAAAATAATAACAAGAAAAACGAAACAAAAAGCAAGGTGAATCCAACGACGCATTGTGGTTGCTTTTTGTTCTTCCATATGTTCTATCTGTATGATGTCTACAGCAAAAGAGGTGGTTAATGATACCAACGCTGAATCGGCACTAGAAAACGTGGCAGCAATAATGCCTATAACAAAAAACACCATAGCCCACGAGCCCAATATGCCATCGGCTATGATGTTTGGCAGTAAAGAGTCTGTTTGAGCTGGTAGTGCAATACCTTGTGTTTCAGTTATCATTACCAATAAAAAACCTAAAGTTAAAAACAATATATTAACCGGTATAAAAGCCATACCATAACTGAGCATATTTTTTTGAGCACTTCTAGTATTTGAGCAAGATAGATTTTTTTGCATCATATCTTGGTCAAGTCCTGTCATGGCAATAGTAATAAATACACCGCTGATAAATAATTTGATAAAATGAGACGGATTTTTCCAATCATCAACTATCCATAAGCGAGTGTAAGAGCTATTTTTAATTGTCTCAACTGTTGTGTTTATATCCAAAGATAAAAAATCCATCGATTGAATAATAAGTAAAATAAGGGCAATGAGTAAAAATAAGGTTTGTAAAGCATCTGTCCAAACAATAGTTTTAATGCCGTTTGCGTAAGTATAAAGATAAATCAAAGCAAGTAATAAACTTACTGTTATAAAAAAAGGTATATTCCATGTGTCAAAAATAAAACGTTGTAAAATAAGAGCAACGATATACAAACGTGTAGCTCCACCAATAGTGCGTGATAATAAGAAAAATAATGAGCCTGTTGTGTGTGTTGCTTTGCCAAAACGTTCGTATAAGTATGTATAGATACTTGTAAGTTGCAAGCGGTAATATAAAGGAAGTAAAACAAAAGCCACAATAATATAGCCCACCGAAAAGCCAAGTACCATTTGCATATAACTAAATCCTGATGATAGTACCCAACCGGGCACAGATACAAACGTAACCCCCGAAAGGGATGCCCCAATCATGCCAAATGAAACAATATACCAAGGCGAAGTTTTGTTGCCTAAAAAAAATGCAGTATTGCTCTTCTCTTTCCTTCCAACAAAAGCAATACATTGCAATACCCCAAAGTATATAATAATTAAAAGAAGTAATCCAATTGCTGACATGTTTTTACTAAAATAGACCACAAAGGTATTAAAAAATAACAAAAAAGTGATATCTTTGTAGTTTGATTAGTAAGTAAATGCTTGTATGAATAATCATCATTACCCATCTATATTGCTCGAAAATGCGGTTAATCAGTTTGCTAAATTACCTGGCATAGGTAGGAAAACAGCTCTCCGATTAGTATTACATTTATTAAAGCAAGAAAAATCCGAAGTGGGTGGTTTTGCACAGGCATTAGTTTCTTTGAAAAATGAAATACGGTATTGTGCCGTATGCAAAAATATATCAGATACAGAGGTATGTAGTATCTGTAATGATACGGCTCGTATACGTGATATTGTGTGTGTGGTAGAAACAATTAAAGACGTGATGCATATCGAAAATACAGGTCAATATAGAGGCTTGTATCACGTGTTGGGAGGAGTTATTTCCCCGATGGATGGCGTTGGTCCTGCTGATATTGAAATAGAGAGTTTGATTCAACGGGTACAAATAGGCGAAATTAAAGAAATTATTTTAGCGTTAAATCCAACCATGGAAGGGGATACTACGTGTTTTTATTTATACAAGAAATTACTCCATTATCCTATCACTATTAGCACTATTGCACGTGGTATTTCAATAGGAGACGAATTGCAATATGCCGATGAAGTAACATTGGGCAGATCTATTGTGCATCGCGTTCCATTTGCATCTTCATTACAACTATAATTTTAATACAATATATGGAAAAAGAAATAAAAACAATACAGAAAACGTTGCTAAAGTTTTATTATCTACTGTATGCCACATTGATGCTTATATTGATAGCTGGTGGATTTTTGCTACCCAAGTTTGACCCATTACAGGCTGTTACAGTACAAATACTAAACACAATTTCTATTGCCTTGGTGTTGGTATGTATACCCTTAGGATTAAAGTATTTTTCGGATAAAACAAAAAAGTTAAAAAACGAAGTACCTGATAAGCAAACACGTATTGTGAGCTATGTTCGCTATGCTAAACAGCTTATGTTTGTGCTAGGTTTGCCAGGCATATTTGCTGGTGTATCGTATTATCTGATACCAGAAGATAAAACTTCCTTGTTTTGTTTTTTAATGTCGTTTGTAGCATTAGTCCTTTCTAAACCTACTGAAGTTAAATTGCAAAAGTTTTTTATAGAATAAATATAAGTTTGGTACCTAGTATATATAACAAATACCTATGATAATAGCTGTTGATTTTGATGGAACTATTGTTGAGCATGCCTATCCAAGCATTGGTGATGAGATACCATTTGCCATCGAAACCCTAAAAAAAATTCAAGACGAAGGAGAGCACCAGTTGGTGCTTTGGACAGTACGAGAAGGAGAATTATTGCAAGAGGCTGTGGAATATTGTCGAAAAAAAGGCTTAGAATTTTATGCCGTTAATAAAGATTATCCAGAAGAAGAATACGACATAAGAGCCAATCGTAAGCTAAAGGCTGATTTATTTATTGATGATAGAAATGTGGGAGGACTACCTGATTGGGGGGTAATATATGCCATGATTAAAGGGAAAGTAAAACCTAAATACGATGGTGGTTATGAAATTCCAAAACGAAAAAACGTATTTATCCATATCGGAGAGTGGTTACAGAAATAGAAGTAGTGAGTTGTTGGTATTTATTTTTAATGCATGAAGTTGTCTATTGTCATTGTTAATTATAAGGTGCCCCATTTGCTGTTGCAATGTTTAGATGCTGTAGAAAAAGCAATTCAATGTATGGATGCTGAGGTAATTGTGGTGGACAATAATTCCAATGACCAATCACGCGATTTAGTCTCTACATATTTCTCTTCTGTTATTTACATAGCTAATGCCGAAAATGTTGGTTTTTCAAAAGCAAACAATCAGGCGATAAAAATAGCAAAAGGAGAGTATGTTCTTTTGCTCAATCCAGATACTATTATAGCTGAGGATACATTGAAAACTGTATGCGATATAGCGGATACTACCGATCGTTTCGGAGCATTAGGTGTACGAATGGTAGATATGAAAGGGGCTTTTTTGCCTGAATCGAAAAGAGGTATTCCTACAGTGTGGGTAGCTTTTTGTAAGTTAACATTTATACATAAATTATTCCCACGTAGTACCTTTTTTAATGCGTATTATTATCCCAATATCAAAGAAAACGAGCCTGGAGAGGTGCCTATATTAGCAGGTGCATTCATGTTAATAAATAAAAAAAGATTACAAGAAGAGGCTTTGTTAGATGAACAGTTTTTTATGTATGGAGAAGATATTGATTTATCCTACAGGATTATCAATCAAGGGATGAAAAATGTCTATGTTCCCACAACTATTGTTCATTATAAAGGAGAAAGTACAAAGAAAGGGGATATGAAGTACCTAAAAGCATTTTATGAGTCGATGTTGTTGTTTTATAAAAAACATTATGCAGGGTCTTTTCCCTTGTGGTTTTATCCTATTTCGGGTTTGATACATGTGTATGCCAGCATAGCTTATCGTTGTCGTATAAAACGCACTCGTAACAGAAGAGCAAAAGAAACAATTGTGTTATCTACTAATCAGTATTCATATGCTGAGATTATTCAACAAATTGAAAAAAATAAAGGAGAAAAAAATATTCAACTATATCATCCTAATTTTGGTTTTTCTGTATAATGAACAATGAGTTGCTCCATAATACGATAATTACACTTAGAGCCATTGAGCCTGAAGATCTTGACCTTTTTTATAAGTGGGAAAATGATACTATGTATTGGGAACATGGGAGTACTATTGTGCCATTTTCTCGTTATGCCTTAAAACAATATATACAAGCCACAACGCAAGACGTGTATGAAACAAAGCAGTTGCGTTTAATGATTGAACATGTAAGGGATAAAGTTTGTTTAGGAACCATAGATGTTAGCCAAATTGATTTTTTTCACAAACGTGCTGAAATGGGTGTATTTATAGATAAACACTATCAGCAGAAAGGTTTTGCTGTAATGGCAATACAACTATTATTGGAGTATCTTTTTTCTTTTCTCGATTTGGAACAAGTGTATTGTCATGTGCCAAAAAACAATATTTCTTCTCAAAAAATGCTTTTAAAAACAGGATTTGTGTGTGTCGGTGAAAAAAAACACTGGATAAGAAAAGGCAATCAATTTGAGGATGTATTGTTTTTTCAAAAACTTAAGTAATGCGTTTGTATTTACAAAAGGCTAAATGGGTCAGCATCTTTCCAAACAGGAAATTTTTCCCTGAAAGCAATTAACAAGTCTTTGTTAACAGTAGCTGAAACAATGTTGTCCGTATGCTCTGCTGTATTTGCTACTATAGTGCCTTTAAAATCTACTATTTGCGAATTGCCCGCATAAACCACTTGATTTCCATCAATGCCAATACGATTAGCAGCACATACATAGCAACTATTTTCAATAGCACGAGCTTTTAGTAAGGTATTAAAAGCTTCTTTTCTGCTTTCGGGCCAATTGGCTACTACCAATAGCATATCATAGGCATTATTTGTATTACGTAGCCAAACGGGGAAACGTAAATCATAACAGATAGCTAATGAAATATTCCATCCTTTGTATGGTACAATACATGGTGCATTTCCAGGGGTAAAAACGGCATCTTCTTTGCTCATAGAAAATAAATGCTTTTTGTCGTACCAATATATTTCTTGTGATGGTAAAACGGCGAAACCTCTGTTGTACACATGATTATTGTCTATGGCGATAAAACTTCCAACTAGCATTGCATTTTCTGTTAATGCCCATTTCTTTAAGGTGTTAATTGTCTCATCATGTACTGTTTCAGCTAGGTTGCTAGCATGCATACTGAACCCTGTCGTAAACATTTCGGGTAATAGTATGATGTCGGAATAAGACCCACATGCTCGAACTTTTTCTGCAAACATTTCAAGGTTTTTTGCTTTATTTTCCCATGTAATGTCTGTTTGGATAATGCTAACTGTAAGATTGTCTTGTATCATACTTGTTTATAATCTTTACCTAAAGAAAATTGAGAGGGATATTTGGCATGGGCATTTTCGTAAAACGATTTTATCATGTTAATGTCTTTTTCTTCATCATCAGTGGGTTCGTAAATGCCTAATACAGAAACTTCTTTATGTTTATAATCAATTGTCATCATGGCAATAGGTACTCCTGCTTTTTTTGCAATTTGATAAAATCCCAATTTCCACTTATCTACTTTTTTTCGTGTTCCTTCAGGGGTAATTGCTAAATGAAATTCTTCCTTTTCTTGAAAAACTTTAGCTAATTGGTCTGTGAGCGAAGTGTTTTTCCCCCGGTTAACGCCAATGGCTCCCATATTGATTAGTAATTTTCCTACAGGAGGTTTCAGCCATTCTTGTTTGATAAGAAAAGAAGCTTTTCCCCCTAGAGCTGTATAAAAAAGTTTTCCAATAATAAAATCCCAATTACTAGTATGTGGAGCAACGCAAATCACTAATTTTTTGATAGAGGGAATGCTGGCTGTTGTTTTCCATCCCATTAATTTTAACAACAATTTGCTGATATTTTTTTTCATAAAATAAAATGCTTTATTCGTTTGTTTTTTTCTCTGGTAATTTAAGTGTCAAGTTTGTTGCTAACGAATAGTAAAATATGCTTATTTATTTGCTTTTTAACGTGTTAATATCTTCGATAAAAACAGATACTGTATTGGCTACATCCTTGTATAGCTTTTTGTAATAGGCTTTTACGATAGCTGGATTGTCTTTGCCATCTGGTTTTCCTGCACGTTTTACAAAATTATCACTTTTTTCAATGATAGAAGTTGCTATTGCATCAACTTTGGCAATATCAATTTGTGGAAATATATAAGATAAGGTGTAACACTCTACTAATAATTCAGAAAAAATGGATTGAAGGTCTTTTTTAAGATTACGCTTGTTTGCCATATGAAAGGAGTTTTTTTCGTTAATAATTACACAAATTTACAAGATTATTGCAATAAAACAATCTATTAGTGTAATTTTGTACACGAATTGCTATATCATTAAGAATAACGTATGTATCGTCAACGAACTTTTTTCTCGTTTTTTTTTCTTATTTGTATGGTTTGGATAGGTTTTTCATCATGCGAAGATATGATGTTTTCTACAAATCCCAATCAACGTATACATATTTCTGCGGATACCGTTTCTTTTGATACACTTTTTACGGGAGTTGGATCTACAACCAAAATATTCAACATATATAATCCATCTAAAAATAGAATTAAAATCGATGCTATTGAGTTAGTAGGAGCTACTCATTATTCTCTAAATATTAATGGTGTACTAACAGATGCTTTGCATGATATTTCACTCAAAGCAAATGATAGTATGCGTATTTTTGTGCAGGCTTATGTCGATCCATCTGACCAATT
This sequence comes from Bacteroidales bacterium, assembly GCA_012519885.1. Lineage (GTDB taxonomy): Bacteria > Bacteroidota > Bacteroidia > Bacteroidales > Paludibacteraceae > JAAYPI01. The sequence goes on along the minus strand of JAAYPI010000093.1, from coordinate 10,296 downwards.
TACGCCCTTTATAGTAAAAGATTCCATCATTATTCGTTCAAATACGCATACGTATAAGGTAGTGTTGCAAGCATACGGACAGGATGCATATCGTGTTTCTAAACGTCAGATAATGGCAGATACTACCTGGCTAGCCGAAAAACCATATCTCATACTCGATACATTGACAATTGCTCAGGGTGCAACATTAACCTTATCGGAAGGGGTTTCTCTTTATTTTGTTAAGCATGCCAGTTTACAAGTATATGGTACCCTAAAAGCGAAAGGAATACAATCCAAACCTGTTGTTTTTAGAGGGGATAGAATGGATAATATGTTTGATAATTTACCTTACGATAAAGTGCCCAATCAGTGGCAAGGTATCCGTTTTCGGAAAGGGAGTGCACATAACGAATTAAATTATGTCGTTGTCAAAAATACAAATCAAGGGATTGTTCTTGACTCTACTTCCTTAGATGTGTTGGCTCTTGCGATTTCTAATTCGATTATTAATAATTCAGCTACTAATTTAATTACGGCATCGCATACCGTTATGCATATAAGCAACAGTGTAGTATACAATGCAGGGCAATCTTGTTTGGTGTTACAGGGTGGAAAATATAATGTGGTGCATTCTACCATTGCCAATTATTTTTCCTTCCCTTGGGTTGGTCGTAAAGCAACTTCGGTCTGCTATCTAATTATATAAACCTTGGTTCTCAAGCTATGCCAGTTCCATTACTCGAAGCCAATTTTATCAATAGTATAGTATATGGTAGTTGGTCGAATGAAGTATCTGTCAGTTCCTCGTATCTAAATCAAAAAATTGAAGAACCTTTAGTGTATGTATTTAAAAATTCAGTAATCAAAATTAGTCCTGCCACTATCAATGATACCAATTTTTTGGAAATAATAGCTAACCAAGATCCTCAGTTTAACGCGACGAAACCATACAACTATGATTTTACCTTGCAAAGCTCCTCGCCTGCTTTGGGTAATGCTGATAATCTGGTAGCTGCTGAATATCCTATTGATATGCTTGGTCGTCAAAGGTTGTTTAATGACAAAGCTGATATAGGTGCGTATGTTATAATCGCTGAATAGGCATGAGGAAGAGCATTTTTTTATACTTTCTGCTAAGTATGTATTGGCTTACTCAATGGCTGATTGTTCCCTGTTATGCAGAGATACCGTTTCGTGTAATGTGTTATAATGTCGAAAATGCATTCGACTGCGAGAATGATTCTCTTACCAATGATGATGATTTTACACCACAGGGAGCCTATCATTGGACTCCCAAAAAGTTTAAACTAAAAATTTCCAATATTGCTAAAGTTATAACGGCTGTTGGACAATTTACTCCACCATCGATTGTGGGTTTGTGCGAGATAGAAAACGAATCGGTATTAAAATCGTTGGTGTATTTTTCTCCTTTACGAAATTTGAATTATAAATATGTTCATTACGATTCGCCTGATAAGCGTGGTATAGATGTTGCTCTTTTGTATCGTCCAGAGCAGTTTAGAGTGCTATCTTCTGCACCTATTGGGGTTTCGTTTGCTAGTGCACCTTTTTCTACTACCAGAGATATATTGTATGTAAAAGGTATAGCTATGTATACCGATACATTACATATTTTTGTGTGCCATTTCCCTTCCCGATTAGGTGGTGAACTAGAGTCGGAAGACAGGCGAATAGAGGTATCTAGGATTTTACGTAAGCAAGTAGATAGTCTGTTTTTGGCTTCTCCCACTTCTACTATGCTACTAATGGGAGATTTTAATGATTATCCCACCAACACAAGTTTATTTTCTATATTGCAAGCCCAAGATCCACAAAATGCAATTATTCGTCCGTACGGTTTGTATAACTTATATTATCAGTATCATAACAAACCGAATATAGGTACTCATAAGCATGCAACAGAATGGGGGGTATTAGACCAAATGATTGTTTCAGGCAATGCATTACAACCAGATGCGTTTTTTTATACATCAGAGCAGTCAGCAAAAATCTTTGATGCTGAATTTTTATTGATAGATGATGAAACCTATTTTGGTAAAAAAACCTTTCGAACGTACTTGGGGATGAAATATATTGGAGGGTTTGCTGATCATTTACCTATTTATATAGATTTTTTTCAACGTTAAGTTTTTGGTCTATTTCGTTTTATGTTTAAAAAAGGAAAAATGAACATTCCCATAATGTCTGGTATTAATAAAGTTGGGATGTTCGCCAAAAGTATTATTTTTACCATGCTCTAAAATAAACAGCCCATCTGGCTTCAATAGTGCTGAATTCATAATTTTGTTTGGAATTTCAGCTAATTGAGGCAGGCTATAGGGTGGGTCTGCAAAAATAATATCATACGAGTGATTGCAGGTTTCTATGTATCGAAAAACATCTGCTTTCAGTACAGATAGTGTTTTAATATTGAGTTCTTGAGCCGTTTTTTTTATAAATGCACCATGCTGAAAGCTCTGTTCTATACTTGTTGTGTGTCCTGCTCCTCTTGATACAAACTCAAAAGAAATACTTCCACTTCCAGCAAATAAATCTAGCACCTGTGCTTCTTCAATGTCTATTTCATTAGCTAACACATTAAATAATCCTTCTTTCGCAAAATCTGTTGTTGGTCGTGCTTTGAGTGATGCAGGTGGAGTAAATCTTCTGCCTTTGTATATGCCACTTATTATACGCATAATGGTACAAGTAATAGATCCATAAGTTTCTGTATGTCTGACGATTTGCAAGAAGATTGAATAATTATATCTGATGCAAGAGCATATTCATCAAGCATAGCAAAATGTGTGTGAAGTAAGGAGTATATTTCGCTTTTGGATGTATAATTACCAGTAAGAATAAGTTTGGTGTGGTGTTGGCTTAGCCCAAATTGTTCAAATACATTGCCACATGCATATACAATATCTGTGGCAGATTGAATAGGGAATGTGTTAGAAAAAATGAGTTTCCCCTTGTCTGCATAGGATAAAAAAATACTTGTTGGTTGAATATATAACCATACGAGTTGAATGTCTTCTTTTTTAGATTCTTTAAGCAATGCATCAATGAGAGGGGTATGCATATGTATGAATTCTGCAGAGGGGAACACTTCTTTCCAAAATGTAATTTGTTCGGTGTATACTGCAAATATATTGGTAATAGAAAATACGGTTAAGTTATTGATGAGCAATTCGTAGCCTGAATGTTTTGTTTCAGGATAATTAAAATGTAAAATATTCAGATAATCAGCAGGTTGAAATACTCCTTCTGGTATAAGTGTGCTTTTTTCGTCAGCAAATACAACCAAGGTACGACGGTATTCGTACGCTAAATATGGTTCGCACAAAGCAATAGCTTGATTGCGGTAATATTTTGTGTCTTTCACCGAAAATTCTACATGCTTACAACATACAAAAGTTTTCGTTAGGGGATGATAAATGCAAAATGAAAATCCATCCGCTGATATGCGAATGGATAAGTCATATTCACGGGTATTTTTAGAATCAAAAGCAGTATCTTTAACCAATAAGTGCATCATTTATGTTTCTATTCCCAGTTGCCTGCATTATTGTTGGCTTCTGTTACTGACCCAAATTTTAATCCAGGATATTTATTCATTTTTTCTTGCGTTTCCACAATATTTATGATTTCTTGTCTATTTAATCCATTTAAATAAACAGTGTATGGAGTTCTTACCTCTACTACTTTTACACTTATAGCGGCTGCTCCAGAAGTTAATTCTCCTTTTTCCATTTCAAACTCAGTTAAAGGGTTAGAAAATGGGACATAACGAATAGAATCAATGGGATAATTTTTGCCAAATAACGATTCTAAAATACTTACATATGTTGTATCTCTTTTGATGATTCCTTGACGAACAGCTTCTTTCTCAGTCAGACCTGCTTCCAATTGTTTGTCCGTTAAACTTCCTTCTTTAAGAATAATAGGAGCTTTCCCTTGTCTAACAAAAGCAATAAGTGTATCGAAACTATTTGTATATACGCCTTTCGCTGTGCGATATTCAACTTGAGCTCTTCTGATATCTGCTAAACGTGCTATAACTACCTTTTCACGAAAAGATTTTTCTTCGTTAAATTTGATAGGAATTAAAATACTTTGTACGCATAAATAGCCTAATACAATACTTACAGCAACTAAAATTAGTTTAAAAATTTTGTCCATTGGTGTTACAAGGTTTTGTTTTTAGAATGACGCAAAGTTAAGAAAGAATTTGGAACTAATTATCTTTATTTGAAAAAAAATAGATGTGTAGAGCTAATTTTTTTTTAATTCATTACTTTTGTGTCAAACTAAATATTTCACGTATATCTTATTTTTACTCGTTAATATAAGTCTGATAATGCTTACACGATATATAGAAAATAAAACCACAGGCTATTTAGGATTTACTCCTACGCCAGAACAAGCAGAGTTGATATCCCAACTTGCTGTTTTTTTGGCTGAACCGCAAAAACGCCATACCTTTTTACTTAAAGGATATGCAGGAACGGGTAAAACATCTGTGGTAAGTGCTATTGTTAAATTGTTAGATGAATTGCAACAGCCCGTTATTTTATTGGCACCAACAGGAAGAGCCGCCAAAGTCTTGTCTTCGTATTCTGGCAAACAAGCAGCAACCATTCATAAACATATTTATCGCAAAAAAACAGCCATAGCTGATGCTCCTTTTGATATAGCATATAATAGTTATAAAAATGCATTATTCATTGTAGATGAAGCATCTATGGTGGCAAATACAGGAGATGGTCTGTTTGGAAGTGGTCGTTTACTGGATGATTTGATTACCTACGTGTTTAGTGCTGAGAATTGCCATTTATTATTGTTGGGTGATACTGCCCAGTTACCACCCGTAATGCAAGAAGAAAGTGAGGCATTGGACACTAAAATCCTTGAAAAATATGATTTATATGTGCAAGAATATACCCTTACACAAGTGGTACGTCAGGCAGAAGCAAGTGGAATTTTACGCAACGCCACACATATCCGACAAATGATAAGTAATCAGATAAATATACACAGTTTTATTTTACACACAGATAGTGATGTGATACGTGTGTCAGGTCAAGATTTTGTAGAAACTTTGTATACAGCATATCGTGATGGAGTAGACGAAACCATTCTTATTACACGTTCTAACAAAAAAGCGGCTATGTATGTTGAGGGAATTCGTGCTAGGATATTACAAAGAGAAGAGTTGTTATCTGCAGGAGATTTGGTAATGGTGGTAAAAAATAATTATTTTGTTGGCAAGGAGTATCAGGGGTTTGAATTTATTGCAAACGGAGATATAGCAGAGGTTTTGCGTGTACGTTCCTATTCACAATTATACGGATTTACTTTTGCTGATGTAGTTGTTCGGTTTTTAGACTACGATTGGGAGGTGGATGCCAAAATTTTGGTAGATGTCTTGTCTTGCGTTACTCCTGCCGAATTACAGGAAATGAATAAAAAATTATTTAAAACAGTTGAGGAGGATTATGCACATATTGGCAATAAAAGAACTAGGTATAAAGAAATGAAAAATGATATTTATTTGAATGCACTTCAGCTAAAGTTTGCTTATGCAATTACTTGTCATAAAGCACAAGGAGGACAATGGAAACATGTTTTTGTGGATATGGGAATGATTAAAAAAACAGAAATTGATACCTCATTTTTACGTTGGTTGTATACTGCTAGTACTCGAGCTACCCAAAAATTGTATTTAATAAATTTTGATGATGCATTTTTTTGTTAAAAATTGTTTCGATTTATCAAATTTTGTACTATCTTCGTACAAGTAATTTAGAAAGAAAAATGAGCCATTAAATTTATGCGTATGAAAAATAGAATACTACACCAACTTTTATTCCTAGTTTTTTCTTTATTTTTTTTATTAACAAGCTGTATAGATGATAGTTATAAAATTGATGATATAGATACTACGGTAGGACTGGATATGGCGTTAGTTGGTCCTATAGGTAAATCTAAAATTACGCTTTCGTCTGTTTTTCCTGATGATCTTGAAAATTACGAATTATTGATTCGTAACGACAGTATTTTTATTGTATTACACGATACTGTTGATTTTGGAAGTACTTTTATTGATGATATTAAAATACCTAAAGGGCAGTATACAAAGCATATCCCTGTGATTGATAGCGATTTGTTGCCTACCACGAGTGTCGATGTTGATGTAACGTTGGACTATGAATTTGATATCAATACCAATCCGAATGAGCGGATAGATAGTCTTGTTTTCAATACGTCGGTATTAAATTTTCAGTTTACATCTAACTACGATTATTCTCCCGCTGCTCAGATGGAGGTTATTTTTGATTCTGATGAACTTGTTCTTAATCCTACTCTCTATCCTGAAAATAAAATTGTGTTATCTCTGGTACAAGGCACAATAAATCAAAATATTGACTTAACTGGTGCAAAGCTGTTTTTCCCAAATTCGTCGAAAAAAATTAAAATTCGTTACAAGGCACATGTTGAAACAAATACACCTTTTGTGCCAGGTACAGAACCCATTGATGTAGCTATTGATTTTGATACTACGATACCTCGTATTGTTTATGGATATATTGGTCAAAATAGAGATATTTGGGGAGGAGAAATAGTTAGACCGTTTGATTTTACTTCATTGTTTCAGGGGGTTGATTTCTTTTTGCCATTTTACAATCCGCAAATTTATATAACAGCAGAAAGTAATATTGGTATACCTGCACAGTATACTTTAGATTGGGTTAAGGCAACTGATACAAATACGAGTGAGGTGGTATATGCTGATTTTGAAGGATCTCCCAATACGAGTTTTGTGCTTAATTATCCAGTCATTAGTGAAATTGAAAATAAATCAATACAAGAATTGCTAAGCTTTGATAGTAGAACATTAGACAAAAGGCATACGAAACTCTTTGATAGAGAATATGGTGCAACTAATCGTTTATTTCAAATAAATGCGAACGAATTGGCTTACAAATTTTCGGTAAGAACTGTAAATGATCCAGCGGCATCTGTTCATTATTTTTTGAATGATAGTAAAATGTCTTTATATATTAAAGCCATGATCCAACTAAATTTTGAAGGAAATGATAATCCAGCCAAAAGTTTTCATGTTAATTTGTCCGATACCTTAGATATCGATTTTGCTCAAATCATAGATGTTGACCAAGTAGACACAGAAAATGAAATTGTTGCAAGGATTAAATTGAATTATAAAAACGCACTGCCTATTGGAGCATTTGCATCGCTTTCATTTTTGGACGAAAATAAGGAGAAAGTTCAATATAACAATGAAACACTAGAAAAAGAATTTACCATTGAACCTGCTCAGGTTAAGCCCGATGGTACTGTCCTAGCTCCTTTGCCAAATACAAGTATAACAATAAATTTGACAGCAGATGAATATACAAACTATATTTCAAAAACAAAAAAACTTGCCTTTACATATTCTATGAAAGGAAATGATGGAAAGAACGTACAAATCAAAGCAAGTGATTGGTTAGAATTGAAAGCGAGTTTTTATGTGTCTGCAAAAACGAAAGTAACGCCAGAATAAGTTCTTAGTACAAAATCTAATTATTCATTCGCATAAACAGATTGATTGGTTACACAAAATATTAAATAAGCAAATATGAAAAAACTATACATATATTTATTAAGCTCGTTAATTGGCTGTTTTGCTGTTGTTGTTCTTTATGCTCAACCTAACACCATGTATTTTATGAATTATTTACCCTATCAAAGTTATATGAATCCAGCTATTCAGCCTGCTTGTAGGGTATATGTAGAACTTCCTGCTATTTCTGCAATTAATTTTTCGCTAGGAAATAATTCATTGTCAATGAATGACTTTGTGTATATGAATCAAGGACAAATGGTAACAGCTTTGCATCCAGAACTTGGCGATAAAACGAGCTTGCTTAATGCTTTTAGTGCAAACAATAAATTCTATCAAGATTTGTCTTTTAGTTTGTTAGGTTTTGGCTTTAAAATAAAAGAAAACGGATATCTTTCAATAAATGCTTCATTACGCCAAGACATGGCTTTTTATATACCAAAAGATTTTGTAAAATTAGCTTTATATGGTACTCCAGAAGAAAACCAAGTCAATACATTTAATTTACAAAGTTTAGGGTTTGATGCAAGTGCTTATATGGATTTGTCTGCAGGGTATTCGCATAAGATTAATGAACAATTTACTGTCGGATTACGTGCCAAATTGTTGGTAGGGTTACTTGACGCTAACTTAGGTTTTAATGAATTAGAATTACAAGCATCACAAGAAGAATGGCGAATTATAGGAAACGCTTCAGCTCGTTTTTCGGCACCTACAGTTACTGTATTAGTCAATAATGATGGTATGATAGAGGAGGTGGCAATACCGGATGATGTTTTGAATTCGTTGACAGATTATCGTCCAAACCTAGGGCTTGGTTTTGATCTTGGGGCAGTATACAAACCAATAGAAAACCTAAGTTTATCGGTTGCAATTCGTGATTTAGGCTTTATTTCGTGGAAAAATGGTTACCAACAATCTGCTTCGATTGATTTTGCTTTTGAAGGAATAGAATTTGATATTACGCAAATGGATTCAGATTATGCAGATTCTTTGCTTACTGTGTTGCAAGATTCATATACGGTAGAGGAGATGAAAACAGGATACACATCCATGCTTAAATCAAAAATTTACCTTGGAGCTGAATATGCTTTTCTTAACAACAAAATGAGTGTTGGCTTATTATCCAAAACCACAGTTGAAAATTCACAAGCTTTTGGTGAATTAACAGCTTCGTTAAATATGAGACCATTAAGTTGGTTTGGAACTTCATTTTCATACTCTTTATTTAATGGCAACTTCAGTTCTATGGGAATAGGGGTTAACTTACGTATTCCTCCATTTAGTTTTTATATAGCAGGAGATTATTTCCCATTATATTTCAGTAGCGAGATGATACCATATAAAATGAGAGGAATGAATATGCAAACTGGTATGGTAATGACTTTTGGATGCAAAAAGAAAAAAATAAAAGAAGTGCAAGAAGAAGATAAATCGACTAAAATGTTGCGTTTGCAACAAGAGATGATGCTTTTACAACAAGAAATGGACAAAGGGGATGATTCTAAGGTAAAAAAAGAAGAGGATATATATACCCCTGTGCAACGAATGCAAGACCCAACAGGTATTTTGCAACAAACGAACAATGAGCAACAACAACTTACACCACAACAATTGGAGTCCATTGAAACTACTATTAATCCAATTGTAGGCGAAACGGACAATCTTACTATAGAATTTGAAGGTGTTACAACTACTGAAGAGAATAGTAAGCCTGCCGATAATGTTGAGGGGAAAGACGATGTAACTAAAACAACTACATCAAACGAAGCAATACCCGTTGTTGAAAAAAATAGCATGGAAGAGTAATTTTAATATTTTAAGGAATAAATTATGAAAGAAGAAATGTCAAAAGGAGCATCGTCTGGAGCAGTTTATGGTTTAGGATTAATTGGTGCTGCTATTTATTTTATTTCGCAGGCGACCACTTTTTGGTTGGGCGTTTTGGGATTTTTAAAAGCACTGGCTTGGCCAGCATTTATGGTTTATGAGGCATTAAAGTTTCTTGGGGTATAAATAAGAGATATGTAAAATGTAAAAATATAACAACTACAAAGCACTTTTGTAGTTGTTGTTTTTTTAATGGAGAAGGCTGGGAAGAAATCTACCTTACCAATGTAGTAGGTGATAATAATCCTATCACATTTACTACAGGTGAGTTTGTAACTGCTCAAAATGGTTTGTGGGAACCTAATGACAAATGGACAACAGCTAGTTCAAGTTATCTATCTTCTGAACAAGTAACAATTTTGCATAAAATTGTAATACCTGCAGGTAGCGATCCTGTTCAGGTTGGTAAAATACGTATTGCCCCTACAGCAACACTTGAGAATAATACAACTTTCACTGTAACAAATGAAATAGTATTTGAAGTGAATAAAACCAATGCAGCTCAATTCTTGAATAAAGGTGCGGTTACAATCAACCCTGGTGCAAAAGTAATTGTAAGACGTACATTCCGTAAAGCAGATGGTTGGTTATTCTTGAGCTTCCCTTATGATGTCCCATTGGCGAATATTAAAATTGCAGGAACAAATACTCAGGCAACTTGGGGAGATGCGTATAATGCAGCTGATGTTCAAAATATTTACGTACGAGAGTATGATGCACAATCTCGTGATGCAATGGGTAATGCTGTTACTAATAATAGTGTGTATTGGAAATATGTAACGCCTAAGGTATTTGGT